>JAEYXC010000158.1 GCA_023428655.1 Bacillota bacterium
AAGCAGAACCCTTGGAGGACTTTGATTTTGAGCTCTTTAATGAGCAAAAATATGATAAAGCGAATAAAAATAAGAATGAGGCAGAAGCAATCAGTAGCCTCCTTTATCCCAATGATAATACGGATGAGGGGAAGAAGCTGAGACTGAAGCAGGAGTATTTCTTCTCTGCGGCGACTCTTTGTGATGTAATCAATCGATATAAGAAGAAGTATGGAGATGATTTTAGTCACTTCTCCTCGGAATATGCAATCCAATTGAATGACACCCATCCGGTGGTTGCCATTCCGGAGTTCCTTCGATTAATGATGGAGAAGGAGAAGCTGTCCTTTGCGAAAGCACTTCGCATTGCGAAGGAAACCTTTGCTTATACCAACCACACGGTGATGAGTGAAGCGCTGGAGAAGTGGAATGTCAGATTATTCAAGGCAGTTATTCCCCATGTTTATAAATATGTTGTGATGCTCCAGAAGGCGCTTTTAAAGGAATTGAATGCCTTTGGCAAGGTGAGTGAGGAGGAGCAGAGACCTTATCTGATTATTGACCATGATACAATTCATATGGCCAGACTTGCCATCTTTGCGAGTCATTCCACCAACGGTGTTGCGAAGCTTCATACGGAGATTCTCAAGAATGACGCGCTGAAGGAGTGGTATGAGTTGTATCCGGAGCGTTTCAATAACAAGACCAACGGTATCACACAGCGTCGTTGGTTGGCCCTTGCTAATATGGAGCTATCCGGCTTTATTACCGACAAGATTGGCAGCTCTTGGATTACGGATCTCGATCGCCTCAAGGAGCTTGAGAAATTCGCCAATGATAGAGCAGTGATTAAGCAATTTGGTGATATCAAGAGAATAAAGAAGAGACAGTTAGCGGATTACATCGAAAAGATGGAGCATATTCGTATCAATCCGGATTTTATTTTTGACATCCAGGTTAAGAGACTTCATGAATATAAGAGACAGCTCCTCAATGCCTTTTCAATCCTTGATATCTATTTTGGATTGAAGGACGGAAGAATTAAAGAGTTTAATCCTACAGTATTTATCTTTGGTGCTAAAGCAGCTCCGGGTTATTACAGAGCAAAGGGCATCATTAAATTCATCAATGAGATAGCAAAGCTCATTGATGGTGATGAGGAGATGAGGGATAAGCTTAAGGTCGTATTTGTATCAAATTACAATGTATCCTATGCAGAAAAGCTGACTCCGGCAGCGGACATCTCAGAACAGATATCCACCGCTGGTACAGAGGCCTCCGGAACCGGTAACATGAAATTCATGCTAAACGGTGCTGTGACCCTGGGAACCTTCGATGGTGCCAATGTAGAGATTGTTGAGCAGGCAGGAGAAGAGAATAATTATATCTTTGGTGCCCGCGTAGAGGAGATTGAGCAGATTAAGAACTCCTATAATCCGAAGGAGCTTTACGAGCAGAATCCGAGAATTAAGAGGGTGCTAGATACATTGGTGGATGGAACCTTTAGTGATAACGGAACCGGAATGTTTGCCGAATTGTATCATTCCATTCTTCAAGGAGCGCATTGGCATAAGCCGGATCATTACTATTTGCTTCTGGATTTTATCCCTTACTGCGAAGCGAAGCTTAGAGTAAACCGGGATTACTCCGATGTCTATGAATTCCGTAGAAAGTGTTTTATTAACACAGCGAATGCAGGTAAATTCTCCAGTGATAGGACCATTCGGGACTATGCGGGAGAAGTATGGAAATAATAACCTTTCCGCGAAGACAAGTCAGATCGGATATAAATATATCGAAAGCATGCTTTCGCAAAGCTTTATGGACGGAATAGAAAAGGAAAGGTAAATATGCAACCGGTAATCCCAGGATTACCGGTTGTTATTTTCCTTTCCTCCATGCTTTGTACACTAATTTAGCGGTTCACGAAATGATGAATGTATTATGAGTATATTGGATCATTTTCATTTTTTATTTTTTGTAGTAGCCATCATCTTTCGTATCATTTCAAATTGCTGTCTCTCTTTGGCGGTCATATTCTTAGTAAGAATTTCTATCATCAAATCACTTTCGTCCTTCGTAAAGGTTAGATTTTGTTCTTGAAGCCGTTTATTGGTGGTCATTAATAAGGGTAATAGTTTATCCATAGGTTTACCCTCGGCTTCCTTCATTAATTCCAAGAGTATCGTTAATTTTTTCGGGTCAACATTGTTTAACCTCGGGTTATTAGTCCAAGACGTATCAGCCATTATCATGCTCCTCACTATCATCCGATTTGCTATTGTTATCATCTGATTTGCTATTATTATCATATGACATGGTATTTAAAAGCATTCTTAAGTTTTCAAAGGTACTCTGTTGCTCGGGGGGAATCATTGTCTTAAGCATATCGAACATGGGATTGTCATTGGTAGTGCTGCTTTCGTTATTGTGAGTATGGCTTTGGCTATCCTGGGAGGCTGTATCCTCCGACTTTATATCCTCTGAACTGCTGCCTCCCCCGAAGATAGAATCAAAAATCGAGCCGGTGAAATTACCTGTGACCGTATCCGTATCATCCTTGCTATCTTCTCCGGTGAACGAAAAACCACCGAATTCCTGCATGGTTTTCATGGCGCTCATCATGTTGTTGTACATTTCAAACATTCTTTTCATGTTAAAGATATTAAGAATACGATCTATAATATCCCGTTCCTTATGATCGCATAGGGGACGTATTCCGTTTAAAAGACCCTCCACATCGATACTAGTATTTTCATAGCCACAGGCAACCATACTATTGCGACCGGTCAAGGTATTCAGGCTTCCCATAAGATCCAGAACCTTGGTGTAGAACTCCATACGGATTTTCGTCATGGAATCGAAGTAGGGTAGGGCGGCTCTCATTATCTCAGCGGTGTGTAGATAGTTTTGGTTTGCCATAGCTTCTCCCATTTTACATACTCAATACAGTATATTCATGGAACCACGAAAAATACACTAAATCGCCGATGTATATTACCTTTCATTCAACATGACAAAAGCCAGAAGTTTAGAAACAATCCATCACTTCCAGCTTTCACCGGTCAATTATTCATCCATTTCCAGACTGCCCTCTACTGTAATTTCAATTGTAACACTAGCCCCACCATCTGTATGCGTTACTTCTAATAGGTAAGTACCAGGTTGATAGACATGAATGGTTACTTCTCTTCCATAGCCAAGAAAAGGCTCATAAACGCTATCATGATAGAGGCACCAATCAAATCCGTCACCCATAGAATCGATTGTATAGGTAGTATGTTCCTGTACATTTATGGTTCTAGGGCCAATGACATTAAAATTCTTTATTGTAATTGTAATTTCTCCTGTCCCTTCACTTGTTTCCACACGCAAGGTTACCCTTCCAGGTTTAAATGCCAAAAGAGAGTTTGTAGTTGAGTAATTATCCACGAGTAGTGCATCTTCAGAAGAGATACTCCACTCTATTCCCGAATTCTTAGAGGTACCAGTAACCTGATACTCGGCCAACTCTCCAACTATTATTTCCCTGGGGCCTTGAATTTCTAAAGCCATAGGTTCAATCATTTGCACTATGAAAGTATCAGAAAGATCTCCGAATTTCGCAGTTACAGTTACTGTTCCAGCTTTTTTACCTTTTATCACACCAGTAGTTTTATCAATGGTAGCTATGGTAGAATCGGATACTGACCATGTGATGTTCGAGTTTGTATCACCTTCACTGTTTTTGGTTGTAAACTCATATTGACTACCTACTTTTATTGTATCCACTTTGTTGTTCACATAAAAGTAGATCTTAGCCGTTCCTTTTAAGGCTGTCCAATGAATGGATACATTATCACCCAATCCTTGAATATTTAATAACTTTGGACAATCTTCAAAAGCATTATCATCAATTCGTTTTAGATTTGTAGATACGGTTACTGTCTTAAGATTGTCACAGCCACTAAAAGCACTCGACCCAATGCTTGTTACTGAACTTGGGATATTGATGGATTCTAAGCTATTACAGTTCATAAATGTTCCGTATTCAATGGTGGTGATTGATTTTGGCAGGTTGACTTTTTTTAAAGAAGTACAGCTTGAAAAAGCAAAGGATCCAATCTCTTTCACAGTAGAAGGAATCGTAACACTTGTGATATCACACATTCGATTTGTGAAGGCTCCATCTGCAATCTTTCTCACTGTTTTGGGTATTACAATATCACCCTTTGCTTTGCTTCCATCAATGAGAACACCATTGACAATGAGAAAGGTCTCTTTATGATCATAAAGCCATGGAGTAAAGCGGAATGCGTCATTCGCTACACTTTCAATGGACTTGGACATTTTTACTTTTGATAAAAGGGTACAATTTTCAAATGCGCGAAAACCGATTTCTCTCACAGAATCTGGTAATATTAATTCTTTTATCTTTGTTTGCGTAATTGCATAAACTCCAATTTTCTTTACTTTACTAGGAATCTCAATCTTTTTTAAACTGGAACAACGATCAAAGGTATAATCTTTAATTTCAGTAATGACACTCTTATTGGCTACTGTAGCAAGCTTAAAACAATCTTTGAAGGCATACTCTCCTAGGTAGGTCACAGATTTCGGTATTGATATGCTTTTTAAGCTAGTACAATTTGTAAATGCAAAATCATCAATGATTTTTAGTCCATTTGGTAAATTGATTTTAGTTAAGCCGGTGCAACTTTCAAAGGATCCATACCCAATTGCGACAATCGAATTAGGGAGTGTAATACTTTTCACTTTAGAGTTCATAGCAAAGGCTGTAGGGCTAATTCGCGTTACTGTCTTTGGAATTACCACATTGTTCTTAGCTTGACTTCCATCCAACAAATTCTTATTGAGAATAACCAATGTATTTTTCTTCAATTGCTTGGTCATCCATTTTGTACCATGAAACGTCTGGGATTCAATGATAACATTAGGGTTCTTTACTTGAATATTCTCTAGGTTCTTACAACCCCTAAAGGATGCACCCCCAAGAACCTCTACCGATTTTGGGATTGTTATATCTGTTAGCTTACTACAATTACTAAAAGCATTATCATCGATTAAGGTAAGTGAATCGGATAGTTTAACCTCCTTTAGATTGGTGCAGATTCCAAAGGCATCATTCCCTATTGTCGTTACAGAATTGGGAAGGGTAATGCCGGTTAAGTTCTTATTCTCTTTAAAGGCTTTCCCACCAATCATTGTTACTGAATCAGGTATCGTAATATTACCCTTTTCATTGCCACCATACAATAAAATTCCATTGATAATTACCAAAGCTTCTGATTCACACTTCTTATCAAACCAAGGTGTATCTTTGAATGCCCAAGTTCCTATCTTAGTTACTGAAGAAGGGATGGTTAGCTCTGATAAAGAAGTACAATTAAAAAAAGCTGATTCCTCAATTGTCTTAAGCGAATTGCCTAGGTTTATTTTGGTTAAGCTACGGCATTGTGCAAAGGCAGTTGCACCAATGGATTGAACCGTATTGGGAAGCGTCACTTCTTGAAGATAAATGTTTGAATAGAAGGCATTTTCTTCTATCCTTGTTACTCCACTTGGTATAACAACATTAGAGGAAGTTCCATAATAACCAATTAACACATTATTCTCAATTACTAATCCAGGGGTTTGCGCATATACCATATTCACTGGGGTTAGAAATAGAAGGAACATGAAAAAAATTGATAAAGATAGTGCATACTTAAGAAATGAATTGGTGTCTCTTTTAAATGTACTTTGCATTTTCTTCTCCGTTGTATTTGATAAGCTCTTAATCATAATATCCTTATTATAGCATATTTTGTTGTTGAATCCAGTTCTTACTTTCCATGCAATCCGTATTCCTTAACGCTAGAATTATAAAAGGACTGTTCAATATTTTGAACAGCCCTCCTAGTACATTGTGCCCGGAGGGCACATGTACAAACATATTCCGTTTTTACATCACATCAATGTTATAAGAAGCGATCGTGCTATCTATTCAATTAGTTTGGATAAATAAGATTATCATCCGTTGCCTGATAGAGAATCTCATCAAGGAAGAGCTTCGCATAATGCTTTGCCATATCCAGGTTCATATCGGAATAATTACCGCAATTTTCGGGAGTGGCACCGGGAATGTCACCGGTAAAGTCACGAATAAACTCATAGGTTTCGATGATCAGAGGTAGAATTGGTTTGGAATCGTAATCCCCTCCTAATAATAAATAAAAACCGGTACGGCATCCCATGGGACCAAAATATACGACCTTGTCTGCATATACCTCATGATTTCGCAGATAGGTAGCGGCCAGATGCTCGATGGCATGCATCTCACCGGTCATCATAACCGGATCAAAGTTCGGTCGAGTCATACGGATGTCAAAGGTGGTAATGGTTTCATTACCGAGCTTATCCTTCCGTGACACATAGAAGCCTCGTAGTAATTTCATATGATCAATGGTAAAGCTTGCAATTTGTTTCATTTAGTAACCTGCCTTTCTCTGTTATGTGTATTAAGGTGCAGCTATCTTGGCTGCATGTTAATTGATTTAAGACGTTATCTTGTAACAGGATTATAACATAGATCATGGGCTTTGTGGATTCTATATTCAAATTACTGATGAATCTGACGAATCTGATTAAACAATACGCTGAGTTTTTGTAAGTAGGAATAGGGGTATCAAAACCAGTTTCGCGATTGAATGGAGCTACATGGAGAAATATGGGAAAACAATGCTTGAATTACTAAAGTAATTTCCGATTTCTTCCGATATTATAGTTGTAATGCATTTTACTTGGAGGAAGGTGGTTATTTGATAAACATTGCAGTTTGTGATGATGAAGAATATTATAGACTAAAGATCAAACAAATACTGATACAATATTTGGAGCAATGTAATATAGAATATAGAATTGATAGCTTTTCAGCGGCAGAGGAGCTTTATGAGCAATTCATTAGCCAGACTAAATATAATATCGTTTTTTTGGATATCAATATGAAGGAAATGAATGGAATTGAGGTTGCTTATAAGTTAAGATCATATAATTGCGATGTTTTTATTGCCTTTGTGACTGGTTACATAAATTATGCACTTGAGGGATATAAGGTGGATGCAATCCGTTATATTCTAAAAGATAATTTAGATATTTCAATTAATGAATGTATGGATACAATTATTAGAAGAATGAAAATCCTGCTAAACAAAATGGAATTCAATTTTATCGAGGGAAAAAGACAGATTTATATCGATAAAATTCTTTATATAGAGAGCCATAAGCACAAGCTCATATTCAGGGTACAGGAAACTGATTTAAAAGAGTATGAAATGTATGAAAAATTGGACAATATTGAATTAAAGGTTAATGAATATGGCCTTTTGCGCATTCACAAAAGCTATCTTGTGAATATGAAATATATAAAACGTATCAATCATTATAAGGTGATATTGATTTCAGATGATGAATTACCGGTACCAAAACCTAGATATCAGGATGTTAGGGAAGTGTTTCTTATCTATAAAGGAGAGTTATGACAACAATTATAATTCAGAGTTTCATGATTATTTTTCTTGAAGCAATATGCTGCATCTATTTCTTAGATACTTTTATGAAAAGAAAGAATTATCTGCGAAAGCGGTATATGAAGTCTATGGTATTCATTCTATCGACTGGCTTTTTGGTTTCAGTAATATTTAGTAACAATTTTTGGATTAAAAGTATTCTAATCATTCTTTTGATTGTGATAACTGCTAAAATATATTATATTGCTCCGGTTTTACAGCTCATAATCCTTTCATTAAGCTATTATGGAATATTATTATGCATTGATTATCTGTTGTTAATGATATTTAAATTATTGATAACAGAGAAGTATATGATAATTTTAAATAATCCTCTATCAGGAACAATCATTGCTTTGCTGTACAAAATACTCCTACTATTCATAGTAGTGGTAATAAGAAAAGTATGGAAATCGGAAGATAATCTAAATATGATCTCAAATAAAGAGTGGATGATCATTTCATGTTTTCCCCTTTTTACGGTTGTTTCAATGGCAGGAATGCTACTTGGTTATAACTATGCCAATGAGAAAATCTCTAATGTTTTTATTCTAATTGCATTTGGACTTGTAGCAATGAATTTTTTGGTATTTTATCTCATTCATGATATTGTAGATAGAGAGGCAGCGATTAGGGATAGTCGTTTAATACAAGAAAGAACGAAAAACCAGATGAATATCTATCAAAATATGCATGGCAATTACGAGAGGCAGCGGAAGAAGATACACGATTATAAAAATCATTTAATCTGCATTCAGGGAATGTTGGTGGATGGAAGGACTGAAGAAGTAAAAGAATACATAACCAATCTAACAGGCAATCTGGTAAAGGAACTGGATGTTGTTCATACGAATCATGCGATAGTGGATGCGGTAATCAATCAGAAATATAGGTATGCACAAGGAAAAGGTATTATTTTTATTATGAAGGTTAGTGATTTGTCCAACCTGACGATGAATGAAGAAGATCTTGTGACTATCCTGTCAAATATATTGGACAATGCAATTGAGGCTTGTGAAAAACTGGAATACAATAAAATACTTAAATTTAAGATCGTTTCTGAAAATGAGCAACTGCTGATTTCTGCCCAAAACCCTGTCCTCGTGCCGGTAAAAATTGTGGATAATAAAGTGGTCACTACAAAAGAGAATAAAGCAGAGCATGGGATTGGGTTGCTGAATATAATTTCAGTTGCTGAAAAATATAGGGGGACGCATGTGGTTCAGTGTAAGGGGGGATGGTTTTATTTAACAGTGCTGATACCGTATAAAGCTAAAACTTAAGCTATTTCAGAGATGAAATGGCTTTTTTTTGCTATTTCACAGTCGATTTTTGCTAAGAGAGTTGATAAATTGGAATCATATGGTATATTTGGGGTATCATCTATTTAGAGAGAGAAAACCAATATGATAAAGAAACTTAGTGTCAAGATTGTAGAATACCTGATTAAAAGTGGAGCAGGAAATAAAGATTCTAAAGAAGAGTATGTATATGGAATTGAGTTGATGATTGAGAAATTTATTACCTATACAGTTTTATTGTTTCTCGCAATATACTTTAAGCTGTTAATTTCAAGTACTTTATTCGTGGTTTTTTTTGTTCTCTTAAGGGGGTATACAGGTGGATATCATGCCAATACGTATATAGGATGTTTATTGGGAACTATATCGATATACGTGGCATGTACACAAATAATAGCTCCAATCATGTTACATAAAGAAACGCCAATATTCATGGGTTTAATTATTGTGGTTATATTAATTCTTAAATTATCCCCAATCAATCATCCCAATTTGGCTATGGATTCTAATGAAATAATGACAAGTAAGAAAAGGGTGCATATGGTGTTGGCAATTGAAACAATTTACATTTTCACGGGCAGTATTTTGGGAGTTAACTTTGTATATATTGTATATCCATTCCTGGGTATGGTAATGTGTACCATTTTATTGATTATAGCAAAAATTATTAAACAGGAGGTAAAAGTGTATGAAGAAAAGTATTAAAAAGAATGTATTAAAAGCAGTAGTAAAAATGGCGGATTTTGAAGCGAATGGAGGAAATGCAATATGGCCTCCGATATGTGTAGGCTTTGTTCATCAACCCAAACGTCCGAAAAGGAAATAATAATTCAAAAAAGTCATTTCAGAGATGAAATGACTTTTTTTGCTCTCAAATAGTCGATTCTTGCTATGGGCATTGAATGACAAATAGTACATGGTATAATTTGTATATCCATATGGATGAGAGGGGGAAGTAGCTATGAAATAAGTGTATAAGTGAGATTAAAGGATTTTTGAGTTAGGTAATTTTCATTCATGAAAATTATGATGTGGTAAAGAGAAAAAGTTAAGCTGATGTAACAATTATCACAATATTGATACCGGATTAAGAAAGGAGAAGTAATATGCGTAAATTTTTTGTATTCATTACGGCTATGCTGCTTATATTAAACTTACCATCGATCAATGTCCTTGCTGCACCTGGAATTTATAGTGTGGGAGGGCTTGGGGTGAATGACTATGGTGCAAGTAGTGGCAGTGGCTGCTACGGAAATCGTGCTGGAGCCTCATTGGTTACTAAGCTAATGGGAAGATTTCCTTATGAATCAGTTACTCGTAGCTATCAGTATCTGAATTCTGATGCATATCCTTCACGATTTAAAAGTTCATCTACAGTAGATTTATTTATATATTCCGGTCATGGAGTAAAGAAGTCAAGCTATAATACTCCACATTTTTATGCATCATCTGCAACTAAAACCACACATACCGGATCGGATCATTCGACCACTACCGGCACATTTGAAGTTGATACTACGACCGTTTTGTTTAAGCATGCATATGTAGCAGTGTATACATGCAACTGGCTAAACTTCGATGATAATACCAGAGCTGTTAATCAATTTAAAACCTTCGGGTCGGGTTGTCGTCTCGAATTAGGATACGGTACAACAATGTATCTTGATTCCAGAGAGGGAAATGCTTTTGGTTATCATATGATGGATTATGTTGAGACTGTTAAGGATGCCTTTTTTAACGCAGCAACATATTATCAGTCACAAAGTAATAGCGATGTTATTGTCAGGGTAGCCGGTTACAAATCTGCTATGTCCGATACAGCCTATGCGGGTTCTGCTTCAACTCCTCCGGGTTATTCAGGGAATAATAGTCAATATGAGTACTATACCAAAACTGTTCCCGGAACAGGGATAATAATTTGATTCTATTAATAAATTTGATAGATATAAGGAGGCCATGATGAAAAAATTACATGCTATAATATTATTAATGATATATTTGATGATATTTTCAGGATGTCAGAAAAATAATAATGAGTCAACTTATCCGAAACTGGATTTGCCTGAAACAGGTTCTGTGGAATCTCCTGACGCTACATATATCCTTGGAGATCAGCTGACAGATGAGATGCAGAAAACCCAAACAATTCTTACTTATCAGTTTGTTACACCGGATAGTCAAAAAATTCGTCAGCACATAGAGGAACAATTTGATATTGCCGGTAACTTTTCCAGTGATGGAAGCAGAAACTATTCGACTTCCGAAAATATTATATTAGAAATTGATGACAGTAATGGTTTTTGGACTTATACCAATAAGGCGATTCAAGAAAATGTTTATCAGCCGGTTCCATCGAGAATAAGTAAAGAGGAATGCAAGTCCCTAGCCATTGATATTGCAAAGATCCACGAAGTAGATTTGGACATATATAGCGATATTGTTGTTGCACCAGTGGAGTATTCCCAGGCTCCCTCGGAGGATGGCACGGCCTCTGACCCGGTAGAGATAGCATATGATGTATATTTCTATCCTGTTATAAGCGGTAAAAGTGTTTATGGAGTATCAAGATTTGTGGTATCATTTGATGGAGATGGAAATGTAGCAGGCATAAAAAAACAGTATAAGGATATCGTTCCTTATAAGGAGGAAACATTAATCAATCTGGACGAAGCTATTAAAAAGCTGGAAACCGGAGAAGCCACGATAAACGTAGAGACAATCTATGAACAGGTGAAAATAACCGATTATGATATTGTTTATTATGCCGATGTTAGCTCGATTGATGAGCAGCCTTATCTGCAACCGATTTACTGTCTGAAAGGAACCGTTTCAGGAAGTGAAGTGGGCCGATATATTTCAAAGGATACCGGTGAAATAGGAGATAATAGCTTTACTGCTTTGGTGCCGGCACTTAAAGTGCAATAACATATAAAGCTGTATTAGAAGAGTTTCCGTAGGTATAGTGCCTACGGAAACTCTTTTAAATACGGCTTTATCCTGTTGAGGTGGATAAGTGTGCCCATATCTTCCTATGAATATGGGTACACTTATCCGTCCGGTTGTAAAAAGGGCTTAAGAAAAACTGGTTTTAGATTTGCAATAAGTAGTTGACATAATCAATGATACTATTAGGGTTGTAACAAATAATGGATTATGGTAAAATAACTAACAATGAGCTCACCAAACGTTATAATAGTTGGAACAGAGCCAATCAAATTCAGAGCAGCACAACGGTTGACTTTATTGTTGCTCTCTTGATAAAATGATGTGAGTAACTGATGATGATAATATAAAGGATAAAGGTAACATTATGATTGACAGTATCATTTTTGACTTGGATGGAACACTATGGGATTCAACAAATGAAGTAGCAGTGGCTTTTAATAAGGTGTTACAGGAGAAGCATCAGGAGGTAAAGGAGGTTGTTACCACCGAGAGGCTTCAACAATTATTTGGACTTCCACTGGATGAAATTGCTGTTAAGCTATACCAGAGTGTTCCTGGGGAGCATGCAATTAAAGTCATGGAGGAGTGCTGTGCCTATGAATGTGATTATTTAGCAGAGCACGGAGCCACACTATATGATGGTCTGGAGCAGGTGCTTGAGGCTTTATCAAAGGAGTATAAGCTCTTTATCGTAAGTAACTGTCAGGAGGGTTATATTCAGTGCTTTTTTAAGGCTTATCCACATCTGGAAAAGTATTTTAGCGATTATGAATATCCTGGTCGTTCCGGCAAGCTGAAGGCCGATAATATCCGCTTGGTAATCGAAAGGAATGGATTAAAGAACCCGATCTATGTTGGTGATACCCAAGGAGATGCCAATGCAGCCAAGGAGGCTGGAGTTCCCTTCATCTTTGCAAGCTATGGCTTTGGTGATGTAAAAGAGTATGAGGGGGTAGTGGCTTCCCTAGATGAGATAACCAAATTAGTTTGGAGTATGCATTGACATTTTATCGCATTATTTATATATTGGAAGATATAGATTGGACTGAACTTTGCAGGACTCTGAATTTGAAGTATAAGCAGAGGCTTGACTAATGAATAGGAAGTGATTGTATGCTGGATGGAAGAAAATCATTATTTAGCGGAATGCAGGCAACCGGAACACTTACCTTAGGTAATTATCTGGGAGCATTAAAGAATTGGGTGGCATTTGAGGATGAATATGAGACCTTTTATTGTGTGGTTGATTTGCATTCTCTTACGGTGCGCCAGGACCCGGCCGAGCTTAGGAAAAGAGCTAGGGCCCTGCTTACCTTGTATATTGCGGCTGGCTTAAATCCCGAGAAGAACTGTATTTATTACCAGTCCCATGTCTCAGCACATGCAGAGCTGAGCTGGATTTTAAATTGCTTCACCTATATGGGTGAGTTAAATCGTATGACACAATTTAAGGATAAATCTGCTAAGCATTCGGATAATATCAACTCGGGTCTATATACCTATCCGGTATTGATGGCAGCAGATATTCTGTTATTCCAGTCGGACATTGTCCCCGTAGGAGTGGATCAGAAGCAGCACATAGAGATTACCCGTGATATCGCAGAACGCTTTAATGGGATCTACGGCGATGTATTCACCATACCGGAGCCCCACATCGGTAAGCAGGGAGCGAAGATCATGAGTCTTCAGGAGCCTGAGAAGAAGATGTCAAAATCCGATGATAATGCAAATGCGACCATCTTCCTTATGGACG
>JAEYXC010000243.1 GCA_023428655.1 Bacillota bacterium
ACACCGGTAAGAAGGTTAAAGGCTGTCGTTTTACCGGCACCGTTTGGACCAATCAGACCATATAATTCTCCCTTTTCGATGGTGAGATTTAAAGAATCTACCGCGCGCAATCCACCGAAGGAGATACCTAAGTTTTTCACTGATAGCATTGCCATAACCTTATGCCTCCTTCCTATTCTTCATGACAAGGGACAATAAGGTCTCCTTGATCGAATGGTTCTTACGCCATGCAATACATGCCGGATTCCAATTAAAGATCATCATAACAATTAATACAACCGCATAAATCAACATACGGTAATCCTGCAAGAATCGAAGATATTCCGGAAGAAGGGTCAATATTACGGCTGCAAGGATGGAACCGCGAATATTGCCGATACCGCCTAACACCACAAATACCAGTATCATAATGGACATATTATAACCGAAGTTCTTAGGTGTCGCCACCAGTGTTGATATGTTATGAGAGTATAAAACACCGGCTACACCTGCCATAGCAGCAGATAATGAAAAGGCCAGTATTCTATATTTTGTGATATCAATTCCAACGGATTCTGCAGCAATTCGATTATCACGAATTGCTTGAATCGCTCTACCGGAGCGAGAATGAATTAGGTTCGTAACAATCAGATACACCAGAATAAGAAGGAATACTGCGATGGTAAAGGTTGTGTTCTTCGGCGTTCCCGTAATACCCTTTGCTCCGTTTAATAGGATATCACCATCCTTTTCCAGACCAAGGGAAATTGAATCCTTGATGGAAAAATGAAACCCCTTAGAATCAACACCGATGTATAGTACGTTAATTATGTTTTTAATAATCTCACCAAATGCCAGCGTAACGATTGCAAGATAATCACCACGAAGACGCAATACAACAACACCGATGAGAAGTCCAAACAGCGCCGCAAATACCGCACCAATGATTATGGCCAGCGGAAAACGGAGGAAGGGACTTGTAATTGTATTCTCCGTTAATCGAGAGAAGAAGGCGCCGGTGAAGGCCCCAATGCACATGAACCCAGCATGCCCCAAGCTCAGCTCACCCAGAATACCAACCGTTAGATTTAAGGAAACTGCCAGGATGGAGTAATAGCAAAGAGGAACCAGGAGTCCCTGCATCAGATTTGATAAAACACCTGCTGCTGCCAACACCTGACATAATACATAAACAATAATGATGATACCAATGGTAATCACATTGGTACGCTTTGATTTATTCATTTGATTAAAGGCTTTTAATCCGCTCATATCCTACACCTACACTTTCTCTTGCTGCTTCTTGCCAAGAATACCGGTAGGCTTCACAAGAAGAACTAAGATCAGAATTAGAAACACAATTGCATCTGCAAGTTGCGAGGAAATATAAGCACGGCTTAAAATCTCGATTACGCCAAGAAGGATTCCACCAATCATAGCACCCGGTATGGATCCTATTCCACCAAATACAGCAGCAACAAAGGCCTTAATACCCGGCATAGAGCCCGATGTAGAGGTTAAGCTGGGATAAGCGGAGAACATTAAAGCACTGGCTATGGCTGCAAGGGAGGAGCCAATTGCAAAGGTAATCGCAATTGTTTTATTAACATTAACACCCATAAGAACTGCGGCCGCCTTGTCTTCGGACACTGCCAGCATACTGCGACCAGTTTTTGATTTTTTTACAAAGATCGTAAGTAATATCATAATGACAATACAAAGCGGTATAGTGATCAAGGTCTCTCCGGATATTGTTAATTCGCCGCCTGCCAGCTTCCATGCAGGTAAGGTGATAACCGATGAGAAGGATTTTGTATCCGCCCCAAAAATGAGTAATGCCAGATTTTGCAACAAATAGCTCACACCGATGGCAGTAATCAATACAGCCAGGGAGGAAGCACTTCTTAGCGGTTTATATGCAACGCGCTCTATTGTTATACCTAATAGAGTACAAAAAATAATCGATATCAAAACAGCGATAACGGGATTAAGCCCCATCATACTCATCACCGTAAAAATTACATAGCCTCCAACCATAATAACATCGCCATGCGCAAAATTCAGCATCTTAGCAATTCCATATACCATGGTATATCCTAACGCTATGATTGAGTATACACTTCCCAGGCTGATGCCTTTTATTAAATATGAAATAAAGCTCATAACGACCCCCGTCTGCATGTCTTCATGCAAAAATTTCTTTCTCTGTCTCGACGTTTGCAAGCACATCTTTCTTGCTGATATAATGCTCACTACGCCAATTGTACCATGAACAAAATACTGTTACAACCAAAAATAGTACTGATCTATGCATTTTTATTCTTTATTGCTCTTTCCTATAACACTACAAATGAATAAAATATACAGAGGGACGCAACTCCTGGTCCCTCTGTATTAATTTGTTTCATGTCCCAATAGGGCCTTACTAATTCAATGCAAAATGCAATGTGTTTACTTTATGCCTAAGATACTATCTGTAAAATCTTTTATTTATTCAGCAGATACATAAGCACCATCTTTTACTACAACTGCTAAAGGAGCCTTGTTTACTTCACCTGTAGACGCCCATGTCATGCCCGCACCAGTGAGTCCGTCGAAAGTGATCTGGGTCATAGCACCCTTTAACGCTGTTCCAAGCTCATCAATACTCATATCCGGTTTGGCATCGCTCTTCTCAATAGCAGCCTTGATGATATAGATTGCATCATATGCATCTGCAGCAAACTGATTGGGAACCTCGCCATACTTACTCTTATAGGTAGAAACAAAGTTTGTGGTTTTTGCATCGGTAGCATCTGCAGCGAAGGGGGTAAGAAGCATCAAGCCCTCTGCTAATGCTGTATCAAAGTTTTCAACCGTCAAAATACCGTCAAGACCATCACAACCAAAGAATATGGGATTATATTCAAGAGCTGCAGCCTGAGTTAAAATCAGAGATGCTTCGGAATAATAGATCGGTAAAAATACTAATTCTGCACCAGCATCCTTAGCCTTTTGAAGTTGAACCGAGAAATCTGTCTTACTGTCAGCTGTGAAAGCCTCTGCAGCAACAATGTTAAAATTCTGAGAAGCTGCTTCCTCGGTAAACTTCTCGTAAATACCGGAGGAATAAATATCAGAGCTGTCATAGATTACTGCGACCTTAGTAGCAAGACCCTTAGAACCTATGTACTGAGCAGATGCAATACCCTGATTGGGGTCTGTAAAGCATACCTGGTATACATTACCATATTTCAGAACATCCGTTGAGGATGCGGAAGGAGTTAATTGATACATATTATCAGTATTCGTATACTCAATTACGGAAGCACAAGCACCAGAGGTAACAGTACCCATAAGGATCTTCATACCACCATCTTTTAAGGTGTTGTATGCATTAACCGCTTTCTCGCCGTCTGCCTCATCATCTTCGAACTTGAAATCGAACTTAACGCCATTGACACCTCCGGCTTCGTTAATCTCATTCACTGCTAATTCAGCACCATTCTTAACGCTCTGTCCATAAACTGCTGCGCCACCGGTGACAGGTCCGATACCGCCAATATAGAATTTGTCATCCTTAGATGCTCCACCACAAGCCGCAAGACTTGCTACAGCCATACTCATTACTGCAATCAGGCTTAAAACTCTCTTCATTTTTTTCATATTTGACCTCCTATTTTGTATTCTAAAGTAGTGCGTTATAAGGAACTCTAAAGCGTTCGTGCTCGCTAAGACAAATGTCTTTCTTGTGCGAACGTCTTTATCTTAGGTTATATAATAACCTCGAAAAAATGATTTGTCAATATAATCTTTTAATGTGTTAAAGTATACTTTGTTACCGTACTAAAGTACATAGAAGGCACATCCCCCCTATACTTGGATAATCGTCAGTTCTTTACACCGATTTTCATTGTCGTAGGGATTAATTTTCCAGCCATCGCCACAGGAAGCCTTGCAGTAGGAAGTATTCTTAATAAAAAAGTGTTGATATTACTTATTCCTAAGCGATATCAACACTGATTCGAATGATTTAGTTTAGTTCCCCTCCGCATTTATCACAAAAATCCAAGCCTTCCAGGGTAATTCCCGCACAGTCGGGACAGATAATTTTGGCAGGAAGAATCTCTCGTTCCACAACCTCATATTCCATATTCGGATCCTCTTCCTCTTCATAAATCTGTTCCGCCTCTTCCTCCGAAAGCATCTCCTCATCAAGGATTGAGTCCTCTGCTTCTTCCTCTTCCTCTCTTTCGAAGATCTCTTTCACCGAGTTATCCATCTCAGGCTCCCGATGCAGTTTCTTCCTATTAAATAAACTACCAAATAATGACATGATTTTTCCCCTATCTATGTGCATTTT
>JAEYXC010000254.1 GCA_023428655.1 Bacillota bacterium
CAGTATTCTATTGTTTTGCCAGGGGAGAGTGAGTTGGAGAAGGTGATACACATTGCCAAGACAGATAGGTTGGAAATATATTCGGATATCGTAACTCAGACCTTACTATGTGGATAGAGGATATGTAAGCATGGAAACAGAAAACCTGTTGAAGCGTTCGATTGACAAGCTGCAGTAAGTGATGGAAATGTTATCCTTTTGTGTAAAATACAATGAAAAAGACCATACTATTTATGGAATAACTATACACAAAAGGAGATGAGTTGATGTTTCGTCATGAGAAACAATTATTACACGAGGTACGTGTAGATGCCCCCAATCCTAATTACGCAGCCTTATTACAAGAACAACTGGGCGGGCCACAGGGAGAACTCAAAGCGGCACTTCAATACCTTTCACAAAGCCTTCGTATTGAAAATCCGGAGATAAAGGACTTGTTCCTAGATATTGCCTCGGAGGAGTTAAGTCATATGGAAATGGTGGCTACTACTGTCAACCTGTTAAACGGAAGTAAGCCGGATGCGAATAATGCTACAATCGGTTCGGTAGAAGCCCATGTTTTAACCGGACTAACACCAATGCTTGCCAATGCGTCAGGTTATCTCTGGACAGCAGCTTATGTTAATGAGACCGGTGATCTTGCCGCTGATCTATTGTCGAATATTGCAGCGGAGCAAAGAGCTAAGGTGGTGTATGAATATCTATATCGCCAGATTAACGATAAAGGGGTAAGGGATACCATTGATTTTCTGCTTAATCGTGAAGAAGCGCATAATGCTTTATTTCGTAAAGCCTTTAATAGGCTGCAGGAGACCGGATCCCTTAAGGACTTTGGAGTAACTGAGGACTCCAGACTATATTTTGACCTATCTACGCCCGGAAAATATTTTGATTTGAAGGATCCCCAAGCACCAAGTTTCAAGGATCCGGAACGATAAAACGGACGGAGTTAGAGAATGCCTCGTCATTGAACTAAGAGCTGAGACTGCCGGTACAGTGCGATGAAAGGACTGGCAGTTCTTGCTTCTTCGAAGTTTGGAAATCAACGACAAAACTTGACATTCTATATGATTGCTATTATCATATACATAAATGTCTTTTGGTATATTTAATTAGTAATGCGTAATTTTGGGAAGAATCAAAGGGAGCAGGAGGCTGGAATGAAAAGGCATAGAGGACGGAAGAGAAGAACGAAACGGATTATTATATTACTTCTCAGCACGGAGCTTTTATTAATTTTGAGTGGACTAGCCTATTTTCAGTTTCGACCGGTGGTTGCAGAAGCAGTTACCATAGAAGCTGGAGAGCAGGAGGTTGATATCAAGAGGTTTTTATTGGACGATAAGAAGGAGGGAAGCTTTCTTACGGATATGAAAACCTTGAATACCAGCATACCGGGTATCTACGAGATAAAGATACAGGTAGGGGATCGGATTCATTCCTCCTTACTTGAGATAGTTGATACCATTGCACCTATCGCAACTGTTGCTGATCAGATGGCTTTATGTGGCGAGGAGATCGATCCTAGAAGCTTTGTTGTTGAGATGAATGATGCGACTCCGGTTAATGTCACCTTTGAGAGTGTTCCGGATACCTCACAGCCCGGTGAACAGGAGGTTACCATTGTTCTGGAGGATAGTGGTAAGAATCGATTAGAGAGAACAGCTAAGCTTACGGTATTGGATATTAAGAGTACGGTATCGATTGAGGCCGGCTCCGAGATGAATATTACCGTAGCTGATTTTTTGAATAACGATGACTATGAGACCTCCTTTGTTACGGATATAGGAGCGCTGGATATCAGTAAACCAACCAAGCATCAAATAGAGCTTATGGTGAATGGTAAGTCCGTAACCGGTTACATTGACGTGATCGATACTACCGCGCCCAAGGCCACCGTGAATAATTCTCAGGTATGGGTTGGTGAAGAGATAGAGGCAATGACCTTTATTAAAGACCTTGAGGACGTGAGTGATGTCACAGTAATCTATAAGGAAGCACCGGATTTTAATAAGATAGGGGAACAGAAGCTGACATTGGTTCTGACCGACAGCGCGGGGAATGTGTCAGAGCTTACAGCAACGATGACTGTTCAAAAGGATACACAGGCACCGGAATTTAAAGGAGTTGCGGATAAAACCGTATTTATCGGGGATTCGGTCTCTTATAAGCAAGGAGTAAGTGTAACGGATAATAAGGATAAGGAGCTTAAATTTAGTGTTGACAACAGTAAGGTGAATCTCAAAAAGGAGGGTACCTATACCGTTACCTATACGGCTACGGACACGGCCGGTAATAAAGCCAGCAAGACAATTAATGTGGTAGTGAAGAAATTTGTGGTCTCAGAGGACATGGTGAATGAGCTGTGCGATAAGATTTTAGCAAAGATTACGAAAAGCTCTATGTCCAAGCGTGAGGTCGCCTATGCAATCTATAGCTGGACGAAGAAGAATATCAGTTATAGTGGTGATTCCGATAAATCGGATTGGCTGGCAGAGGCATATCGTGGTATGACCAATAAAGTTGGAGACTGCTTTACTTATTTTTCAGTAGCCCAGGCAATGCTGACGAGAGTTGGGATTGATAATATGGAGGTTAATCGAGTGGGTGGCAGGACCAGACACTATTGGAGCTTAATCAACATCGGTGACGGCTGGTATCATTTTGATTCCTGTCCGAATAGGGATGGTAAGGATTCCTTCATGCTTACGGACAAAGAGGTGGAGGAATTTACGAAAAAAAGAGGCAATAATTATTATGTTTATGATAAGACATTATATCCTGCAACGCCCGAGAAGTAGGAGGTTAGGGGGGACAGCATGAAACGTTTGGGTGTAATAGGTGGCTTGGGGCCGATCGCTACGGCATATTTTTATGAGCTGATCATAAAGATGACGGATGCAAGATTGGACCAGGAGCACATTGAGATGTTAATATACAGCAAACCCTCCATCCCTGACAGAACCGATTATATCCTTGGAAAAAGCCCGGATAATCCGGTCTATCCGATGGTTGATGTGGGAAGAAAACTCGTGGGCATGGGGGCAGATCATATCGCAATCCCTTGTATCACAGCCCATTATTTTCATGATACCTTATCGGAAGGAATTAAGGCTCCGGTCCTTCATGCGATTATGGAAACGGCACATTATCTGAAATCAGAGGGGATACGCCAGGCAGGAATAATGGCTACGGAGGGAACCGTCCATAGCGGGATATTCCAGCAGGAGCTTCAAGAATGTGGTATAACCTCCATTCTGCCAAGTGATGAGAGTCAAGCGGCGGTATCGGAGTTAATTTATAAGAATATCAAAGCGAATGAACCTGTTGATTATGAAAAATTTGAACAGGTATCCCATCAATTAAGAAGGGATGGTGCGGAGGTTATCATTTTAGGTTGCACGGAGCTGTCATTAATCAAGAGGGATTTTAAGATTGGACCCGGGTACATCGATGCAATGGAGGTCTTAGCGATGCGTTCCATTATCCTGAGTGAAGCAAAACTGAAAAAGGAATATAACATCCTGATTACCGAGTGATGGAAGAGCGTATTACAAAGTAAAGGAAATCAATACGAACTAGGAGAGGCAAAATAACATGCAAAGAAATGTAATGGAGTATCTGGAGCAGATTGTTGACAAGGTTCCGGATAAGCTCGCCTATGCAAATGAGGAGATGGGATATACCTTTGGTCAGGTATATAATTATTCCAGAGCAATCGGAACCTTTTTGAGCATGAAGGGCTTTAGTAAGGAGCCGATTGTTGTATTCATGGGAAAACACCCCAGGGAAATAGTTACCTTTTACGGAGTGATTTACTCCGGCAATTATTATGTACCAATTGATGAAGAGATGCCAAGACATCGAATTGAGTTGATTTTTGAAAATTTAAAGCCAAGAGCTGTGATCTGTGATAATGAGACCTGTAAGCTTTTGGATAACCTTCCCTTTGAGGGAGAGGTGCTGCTTTATGATGAAATGCTGAAGCATAAGGCTGACAATGAGCTACTGCGTAAGCTTCGTGACAGACAATTGGATACGGATCCAATCTACATCGTCTTCACCTCCGGTTCCACCGGGGTTCCGAAGGGAGTAGTTGCCTGCCATCGATCCGTTATCGATTATGTAGATACCTTGTCCGATATTTTGCAAGTCAATCAGGATACTGTATTCGGTATTCAGGTTCCGCTATATGTCGATGCCTGCCTTAAGGAGCTTTATCCAACCTTAAAATATGGAGCGACTGCGTACATCATTCCGAAGAATTTATTCTTATTCCCGTTACAGCTGGTGGAATTTTTGAATGAACATAAGATTAATACTGTTTGCTGGGTCGTATCTGCTCTAACGATGATCTCCGCCTTTGGAGCCTTGGAGAAGGGAGTACCCAGATACCTTCATACCGTAGCCTTTGGTAGTGAGGTGTTTCCGATGAAGCAATTTAACCTATGGAGAAAGCATCTGCCGGATGCTCGCTTTATTAATTTATACGGACCCACAGAAGCAACCGGAATGTCCTGTTATTATGAGGTGGATCGGGAATTTGCTCTCGAGGAGATGATCCCCATCGGTAAGCCCTTCCGGAATAAGGAGATTATCTTGCTTGATGAGAACAACCAAGTACCGAGGGAAGGGTATGAGGGCGAAATCTGTATCCGTGGTACAGGCCTGACCCTTGGATATTTCAATAACTTTGATAAGACGAATGAGGTTTTTGTTCAAAATCCTTTAAATAAAGTCTATCCGGAGCTGATCTACCGTACCGGTGATATCGGCAAATACAATGAGCGAGGCGAGCTGATGTTTGTTTCTCGTAAGGACAACCAGATCAAGCATATGGGGCATCGAATCGAATTAGGTGAGATTGAAAGTGCAGCGAACCAGATGGATGGGATAAAAAGCGCCTGTGCAATCTTCGATCCTGTAAAAAAGAAGATTATTCTGTATTATGTCGGTGAGGTAACCAACGCACAGGTAGCCTTGTATCTGAAGGAGAAGCTTCCCAGATATATGATTCCGAATATTATGGAGGGGCTCACTGAGATGCCGCTTACCTCCAACGGTAAGATTAATAGGGTTTTATTAAAAGAAAGATATCAAAATAAATAATGTGAGTTCGTAGGTGCTGGAAATACTACGAATTAGAGGAGGAACTATGGAAATTATTTTAGAGATTTTAAGCGGATTACACCCGGAGGTGGATTTTGAGACCTGTACCACATTGATCGATGATAAGATTATTGATTCCTTTGATATTGTATCAATCATATCCGATATTAGTGATGAATTTGATATCACAATCCCGGTGGAGGAGATTGTACCGAAGAACTTCAACTCTGCTAAGGCTCTTTATGCTATGGTAGAACGTTTGATAGAAGAATAATCGGAATAATCGGATAGGAGTCTATATGCTTTTTACATCATACCGTTTTATCTTTTTTATTCTAGTACTGTTTGTTGTGTATTATATCATTCCTAAGAAATACCAGTGGATGCTTTTGCTCGTGGCAAGCTATATCTTCTATAGTATCGCAGGCTTAAGGTACCTGATTTATATTGCCGCAACAACGCTGTCCACTTATTATATCAGTTACCGGCTAAATCAACTCCAATTGGTTCAGAGTGCTTATCTTAAGGAGCATAAGGAGTCTCTTAGCAGAGAGGAGAAGAAGAATTACAAGGCATCCATGAAGGGAAAGCAGAGAAGATGGTTGGTGCTCTGTCTTGTAATCAACTTCGGTATTCTTGCGGTATTAAAGTATTCTGATTTTACCATAACAAATATTAATGGGGTACTTAATCTGTTCGGGACAAAACCCTTACCATTAATCGGCTTTGTGCTGCCGCTTGGGATTTCCTTCTATACCTTTCAGACCATGGGATACCTGATTGACGTATACCGGGAGAAATACCCCTATGAACGAAATATCTTCAAGCTGGC
Source organism: Bacillota bacterium (assembly GCA_023428655.1). GTDB lineage: Bacteria > Bacillota > Clostridia > Lachnospirales > Lachnospiraceae > Mobilitalea. Next base: position 5,942 of record JAEYXC010000254.1, read on the forward strand.
ATTATTTATTTCCTTCTTCCCGCAGCTCATTCAGGGACCCATCAGCCGCTTTGATGATTTGAAGGAAACCTTATTTAAGGAGCATTCTATTGACGGTAAAATGATTGCCTTTGGTTTGCAGAGAATATTATGGGGATTTTTTAAGAAGCTGGTAATCGCAGACCGTCTGCTTGTCGGTGTGAATACCATCGTACGTAATCCGGAGGAATTTCAAGGTGTTTATGTTTTAGTCGGAATGTTTTTCTATGCCATAACCTTGTATGCTGATTTTACCGGTGGGATTGATATTACCATCGGTGTAGCAGAGGTACTTGGGATTCGGATCAAGGAGAACTTTGAACGGCCTTACTTCTCCAAATCCATTGCAGAGTATTGGAGAAGATGGCATATTACCTTGGGAACTTGGTTTAAGGAATATATGTTTTATCCCATATCGGTTAGTAAGACGATGCTGGAGCTGTCGAAGAGCTGCAAAAAGAACGTGGGAGAATGGCTTGGTAGAAGGGTTTCCATCTATATTGCTTCCATTGTAGTATGGTTTGTGACCGGAATCTGGCATGGTGCCGCTTGGAATTTTGTGGTGTGGGGGCTACTTAACTGCTTTTTCATATTGGCCTCTCAGGAATGCATTCCTTTATATGAGAAGTTTCACGCAAGATTCCATGTTCAACATAAATTCTGGTATCGTTTGTTTCAAGTAGGACGAACCTTCTGGTTAATGAGCTTTTTACGAGCCTTTGATTGTTACCGCGATGTAGGAACCACCTTTCGGATGTACGGAACCATTGTCACCAGATGGAATTACGGAGAGCTGTTTACAGGTGGCTTAATGAGATTGGGCCTAACCTTAGCGGATTATCTGGTATTAATTGTAGCAGTTCTTCAGCTTCTTACGGTCAGTCTGATCGGGCGAAGTGGTAGCGTCAGAGAGAAGCTTGCGGCGACCCCGTTGACCCTTCGATATGCCACATATACCATACTGTTCCTTGCAATATTAATTCTTGGTGCATATGGAGTCGGATATGACGCCAGTCAATTTATCTACAGTCAGTTCTAGAGATACAGAGAAAGAAGAGCACTAGCAGATATAATAGGAAGAAAGGCAAATAAGGAATGAAGAAAAAGATACTTATTAATATAGCTTCGGTATGTATCATTGTACTTTTGTTAGCATTGCTGCAACGATTGTTTGTACCGAAGTATATGTCCTCTATTCACGAGGGGAATCTGATCGAGGAATATTACGATGAAGTAAAGGCCCACGACGTTATTTTTATCGGAGACTGTGAGGTGTTCTCGAATGTGTCGCCAATCACTCTCTGGGAGCAGTACGGCATCCCGAGTTATATCAGGGGGAGTGCGCAGCAGCTAATATGGCAATCCTATTATCTGTTAGAAGAGGCATTAACCTATGAGAAGCCCAAGGTAGTTGTATTCAATGTTCTTGCGATGAAATATGATGAGCCGCAAAAGGAAGCCTACAACCGTTTAACCTTGGATGGAATGAAGCTTTCCGGGTCAAAGCTTAGGGCAATTAGAGCCTCCATGCTGGAGGATGAAGCCCTAATCACATATCTGTTCCCGCTACTAAGGTATCATTCCAGATGGAGCGAGCTGGCGGGTGAGGACTTCAAGTATATGTTCGAGAAGGAGACCTTATCCCATAATGGCTTCTTAATGCGTGTCGATACAAAGCCGGTAACCGTGGTACCAAAGGGAAAGAAGCTACCGAGCTATGAGTTTGGTGAGAACAGCTATGATTATCTGGAGCGTATGACAAAGCTCTGTAAGGAGAACGGGATCGAGCTTGTGCTGATCAAATCTCCCAGTGTCTATCCCTATTGGTATGAGGAGTGGGATGAGCAAATTGTTAATTATGCAAAGGACAATGACTTGACCTATATCAACTTTCTGGAGCGTGCCGAGGAGATGGGGATTGATTATAGTAAAGATACCTATGACGGCGGACTTCATATGAACCTATCGGGAGCCGAAAAGTTCACCAGTTATCTTGGACAGCTTATTCAGGAGAAATTCCAATTGCCGGATCGTAGAGCAGATGAGCAGCTGGTAAAAATATGGCAGGAAAAGATGGATTTCTATTATGCAATGAAGGATGATCAGGAAAAGGAACTGAAGGAGTACGGTTATCTAAAAAGCTATGGGGCGGTGGCCCAGTCCATAGAAGAGGAATAATCGAGTAATGATATTACCATAATAGTAAATTATTATCGATAAAACATAAAGAACAAGATTAAATGGAAAGGCTAGGGTTTAGGATGAAACGATTATTACTATTTGTTGCTGTTTTGTTGATGTTAACAGGTTGCAGCAATGCAGGAGAGACGATGGAAAAGGAGAAGCCGTCAGATAATGTATCCAATGAGTCAACTGCGGATACTACAACGACAACGGAAGGCTATTCCTTTGAAAACAACGGTGTGACGATACCCATGAATGTAGATGCTGCTCCATTAACTAATACGTTGGGAGAACCGGTGGAGTATTTTGAAGCAGCCAGCTGTGCTTTCCAGGGCTTGGATAAGATTTATTATTATAATGGTTTCGAAGTTGGAACCTACCCCAACGGTGAAAAGGATTTCGTATCCTATGTAAACCTTTTGGATGATTCGGTAGCTACGGATAAGGGCATCTATCTGGGTTCCACCTTAGAGGAAGTGACCGCAGCATATGGAGCGGACTATACGGTGGATGGATCTTCCTATGTATATCGCCTGGGAGATACCAAGCTAACCTTTATCATCGAAGAGGATCTGGTTACCTCAATAACATATTACGCAATTGTGGAAGGTCTCAATAATTAATCTGAGAATTGTGTTGCTACAATTTCGAAAACGATATTAATAAAGATTATTATCTAGAATACCGCTATTCAGGAATTCCTCTTCGACATTAGTCGAAGAGGAAGCCTTGATGGCGGTATTTTTTTATTATCTTTCTAATGAAATTACAAGGGAATCCTGTGGAAGTATCGTATATTCATAAAGCCTTTGGTTACGCTAGTATTAATACTTAATTGACTTTTTTCGTATATGAAAGGAAGCTACAATGAAAGCATTAGTTTATGAAGGGATTAAGAAGGTAGGTGTGGCGCAGGTTCAGGATCCGAAGCTGCAAAAACCGGACGACATTATCGTAAGGGTTACTTCAACCGCAATCTGCGGTTCCGATCTGCACCTGATTCATGGTATGGTTCCCAATATGAAAAAGGGATTTATTCTCGGACATGAAACCATGGGAATTGTAGAAGAGGCCGGTCCGGAGGTTACAAGGGTAAGGAAGGGTGACCGTGTCATCGTTCCCTTTCCGATCGCTTGCGGCCATTGCTGGTACTGTGAGCATAATCTATTCAGTCAATGTGACAATTCCAATGAACATGGAGAGAATGGTGCGATCTTTGGTTATAGTGATACCTATGGAGGTTATGATGGGGGACAGGCGGAGTATCTTAGAGTTCCCTATGCCAATGTTGGGCCTAAGGTGATACCGGAGGAGCTATCCGATGAACAGGTGTTGTTTTTGACCGATGTGTTGCCAACCTCCTACTGGGGAGTGGATATCGGAGGAGTTAAGAAGGGGGACACGGTAATCATACTTGGTTGTGGCCCCATCGGATTATCTGCCATTAAATGGACGATCCTGGCAGGAGCAAAGCGGATTATTGCTGTGGATTATATTGATTACCGGCTAGCTCATGCCAGGTCCTACGGTGTTGAGACCGTAAATCTGGAGGAGCATGAGGATACCGGCGAGATGCTGCATGATATGACAGAGGGTGGAGCGGATGTTGTTCTTGATTGTGTAGGAGTGGATGGAAAGATGACCGCACTGGAGAAGATTGAAACCGTTCTAAAGCTTCAGGGAGGTTCCAAATCTGCCATTGAGATCGCTACCCAAGCAGTACGAAAAGGGGGCACCGTAGTATTTGTTGGAGTATACGGTACCAGATACAATATGTTTCCTCTGGGTGATTTCTTTGCCAAAAATATTACACTCAAGATGGGGCAGTGTCCTGCTCACGTCTATGTGGACCCTATTCTAAAGATGATTAAGGAGAAAAAATATGATCCTACGGATATTATTACCCATACTCTGACCTTGGATCAAGGTGCCCATGGGTATGAAGTTTTTGATAAAAAAGAAGAAAATTGCATCAAGGTTATTCTCAAGCCTTAAGTATAAAAGGATATGGCGGTGAAAAGACTAGTAATGTCATATGAATTATTATATTGTGGAAGGAGTTATTATGAAAATAGGAAACCAATTAGCACCCCGTGAGGCACTGGAGCTGCATGAATTATTGACTTTTAAGAATCTATGTGCAACCAAATCCGCAACCATGACAGCTTTGGTTAAGGATGATGAATTGAAGGGTTTATTACAGCAGGACTTTGAGATGGCTAAGGAGCACATCAAAGAGTTGAATGATCTAATGGTTGGAGCGGGAACTGCCTTCGAACCTAGCTCAAAAGCTACACTGGGCTAGAGTATGGGAAAGGCAGCAATATCAATAACTAGAAAGCAGGTAAGGTTATGGCGAATATAATACAAAATATGGCGGGTATGTCAGAGATGACGGAACAGGTGATTGCCACCGATTTTCTGGTTGCCTCCAAAAGTGCTATTAAGAATTATGCAGCCGCTTTGGCTGAGACAGTAACACCGGAGGTTAAGAATGCGCTTCATAAACAACTGGAGGACGCAATCAATACGCATGATCGAATCTCCACCTATATGATGAATCGTGGATATTACAATGCCTTCGAGCCTAAGGTTCAGATGAGCATGGATCGGGAAGCTTCGGATACCGTGATGAAAATAAATCCGATGGGTTAGTTTGAGATATAGTTCATTCACGAATTGATTAAGGAAAATCAATATTAAAGTAACCATTGGGATGCACTTGGCGTGCATCCTCTTTTTTGTGTCTGAATATCGATTTTTGTAGTAATGTTTCGATTAATTTTATATAAAAATATTGTTTGATTTACTAAAATGATGTAAAATAATTTTACTTATAAAGAATGATATGGCAATTATGCAAAGAAAAGGGGATGGCTTATGGTTGGGATTAAAGATATCGCAAAAGAAGCTGGAGTGTCTGTCTCTACGGTATCCAATGTACTCAATAACAAGAAGAATGTCGGAGAGGAGACCAGAGAGCGGATACTTAGAATCTGTAAAGAGCTGAACTATCAGCATAACCAGGAGGGAAAAGGCTTAAAGACTGGTAGGCCGAAAACAATTCTCTTTAATTTCAGTGATTTTGACCGAAGCTTTTATCTTAAAATTATTAATGGAATCAGTGATTATGTAAATGATAATGATTTTGATTTGATTATCTGCACGGACAAATCCTGTGAGAAATATATGAACAGTAGTCTCACCAGTGGAAGCATCATATTGGATAAGAAGATGCAGGATGAGACCTTGCATCGAATTGCTGCAGAGAATTATCCCATCGTCGTACTGGATCGTATTACGAATAATCCCTGGATTAAGAGCGTTGTTGTGAATAATTATGAGCCCATGTACGATATGATACAGGGCGTCATAGACCGCGGATATCGTCATTTTGGTTTTGTCGGCGGCCCCGAGGAGACCGCGGATAATAAAGAACGTTACAGAGCCTTTCGAGATGCACTGATGGCCAACAACATTGAGTTTCAACAGAAGAGTTATTTTGCTGGAAATTACCGTGAGAAGAGTGGATATACAGCAGCCAAGATTCTGATGCTCAGCAGAGAATTACCGGATTGTCTGGTCTGTGCTAATGATAATATGGCAATCGGCGCAATGAAAGCCTTTCGAGATAATGGGATACGGGTACCGGAGGATATTGCAGTGACCGGTTTTGATAATTGTGATCTGGCGGAAGCGATGGGACTTACAACGGTATCCATCCCGAATTACGAACGTGGTTATATTGCCGCCAGATACCTGATTGAAAATATTCGTGGTCAACGCAATGTGGAGACCTTTAAGATAGCCGCTAAGATAATCTTTCGTGATAGTGTGGGAGTTAGGAAGGAGAGTTATTAGTTCATGATAATACGTTGGACGAATAATTCTGTTCGTGACAAGAGATGGTTTGTAACGGGTACTTTCAATTATTGCTTAACTTAAATTTAATAAAAAATAGTAAAATAACATATTATTTTAGTAAAGTCATGTGATTATCAACAAAGTAAGTTGAAATCATGTGACTTTTTTTGAAATTAAAATATACAAAACTCACAATAATATAGGATTATACTATGAAATATTTCAACAATATTGACAATCAACTGAAAATATACTATTATTTTGGTATGACATTTTATTAATTTTTTATCTAAAAAGGAGAGGGTGTTATGAAATTAAGAAAATTACTTGGTATTTTACTTGCTGCAACCATGGTTTTTAGTATATTACTTACCGGTTGCGGAACAAAGGAAGACAAAACCGAGGGTAGTAATACCACGGGTACTGCTACGGAGACACCGAAAGCAGATGAGGAGAAGGCTGGAGAAACGACTTCAGCAGCAAAAAAGATTATTATATTTCAATCGAAGGTTGAGATTACGGATCAGCTGGAAGCCTGTGCCGAGGCATACACTGCTGAAACCGGTGTAGAGGTTGAAGTATGGGGAACAACAGGAGATGATTATCTACAGCAGCTTAAGATTAAGCTTGGAAATAATCAAGGTCCCACCGTATTCTCCCTTGCTCCCGGTTCCGAGTCAGAGGAGCTGAAGGCATATCTTTCTGACCTGAGTGATTTGTCCTTTGTAGGTGATATTGCGGAGAATATGGCAAATGAGATTGATGGTAAGGTGGTTGGTATACCTTATACCATGGAAGGCTTTGGACTTGTTTATAATAAGAGCCTGATTGATGCCTCCAAGGTTACGAATTACGATACCTTCGTTCAAATGCTGAAGGATCAGAAGGCAGCCGGAGTTAATGGCTTCAGTTTATCACAGGAAAGTTATTTCTTAATCGGTCATATTCTGAATACTCCTTTTGCATTACAGGCTGAACCTCAGGATTTCATCAATAAACTGGTGGCAGGCGAAGTCACCATGCAAGATACGCCCGAATTCGTGGAATTTGCGAAGTTCATGGAGGCAATCAGAGAGAATACCAATAATCCTTTGGAGGTTAACTATGATACACAAACCGGTGATTTTGCAACGGGAAAAAATGCCTCCATACATCAGGGTAATTGGAGCTATGGTATGTTTGCAGATTATGATGTGACCTTTGAGATGGGTATGATGCCATTACCGATCAGTGGTAATGATAAGATTGCAGCCAGTGTTCCTACCTGTTGGTATGTTAATTCACAGGCTGCTGCCGATGAGATACAGGCCGGCAAGGACTTCCTTAACTGGCTATATACCAGCGAGACCGGAACAAAATACCTCATGGAGGAGTTCGGCTTCATTCCGGTACTTTCTTCCATGACAAGTCCTAAGCTGGATCCACTGTCACAAGCAGTATCCGAGTATGCTGCAGCCGGTAAGACCATATCCTGGCCCATGAGCAAATGGCCGGCAGGTATCGTAGATGTATATTTGGTACCGATCGCGCAAGAGTTCTTTACAACGGATATGTCAGGAACGGATTTCTTAACAAAATTATCAGATGCCTTTGTGCAAGCGGGGAAATAGGTAATAATACTTAAAATACAGAAATCTGGCATGCCATCTGGTGTATATTGTCGGATTTCTGTATTTATAAGTATCTGTGAGGAAGCAGATATCGACGGCTGTATTCTTCTTACAAAGAAATACCTCTATGCTGTGGGATTTATAATGGGGGGAGAGAACCCATGCAAAGCAGTAACGGACCTTCACTGTTTTGCATGGTTCCAGCCCCGGAAGGAGAGTTTGAATGAAGAAAAGAAGGGATATGGGTTGGTATGTATTATTCGTATTGCCCTTAGTATTAGTCTTTACAACCGTTGTTATTGTACCGTTTTTGATCGGTATCGGTTATTCCTTCATTTCCTGGGATGGAATGCCACTAAATGAAAAAACCTTTGTTGGATTTGAAAATTACATAAGATTATTTGCGGATTCGAGATTTATCTCTTCTGCAGGTCATACAGTCTTGTTTACCATATTTTCCGTGTTTTTTATTAATATTCTGGGACTGACCTTTGCACTAGCGGTAACAGGAAAGCTAAGGGTGCGTAATATTGCACGGACCATGCTATTCATGCCTTACTTAATTGGTGGATTGATTCTGGGTTACATCTGGAAGTTTATCTTTACCGATGTATTCAAATCCATCGGAGAGATGACCGGATTAACAAAAATCTTTTTCAGTTGGCTGTTAAATCCGAACTATGCACTGGTCGCAATGATTATCGTCGCTACCTGGCAGATGGCTGGATACATCATGATTATCTATATCAATGGAATTCAAGCAATGCCGGAGGATGTGCTTGAGGCTGCCAAGGTGGATGGAGCGAGCTTCTGGCAGACCTTACTACGGATTAAATTCCCTTTGCTTATGCCATCCTTTACAATCTGTCTGTTTTTAACCTTATCCAATTGCTTTAAGATCTTTGACGTGAACTTCTCGCTGACCGGTGGTGGTCCAAATAACGCTACCGAAATGATGGCGATGAATATCTATAATGAGATTTTTTCTTTAAGTAATTACGGCTACGGGCAGGCTAAGGCGATTATCTTCTTTATCGCTGTTGCATTTATCACATTAATCCAGGTGTCCACTACGAAGAAGAGGGAGGTGGAGATGTAATGAAAAAGCCTATAAAACTAATCCTTGAGATATTGATCGTAACGGTTTGTCTCGGCTACCTTTTCCCAATCTATATCGTACTGGTGAATGCCTTCAAGAACCGTCAGGAGCTCTATGAGAATATGCTTGCGCTTCCAGAGAGCTTCTCCTTCCAGTATTTTGTGAAGGCAATGGATAAGATGAATTTTCTCAGAGCCTTTGGAAATTCCTTTATCGTCACAGCAGTTTCCATCGCAATTATTGTTGTATTGGCCTCGATGACGGCTTGGATGCTTGTACGTAGTGACAATAAACTAAGCAGAGCTCTGTTCATGATCTTTGTAGCAACCATGATCATTCCCTTTCAGACCATAATGATGCCTTTGATGCAGGTCATGGGATGGGTGAGAGATACGCTACACATACCGATGTTAAACACCATAGGTGGCTTGATCTATATGAATATAGGCTTTGGAGCAAGTATGGCAGTGTTTTTGTATCATGGCTTTGTAAAATCAATTCCTGTATCCTTGGAGGAAGCAGCTACCATCGATGGCTGCAATCGATTCAAGGTATTCTGGAAGATTGTTTTCCCGATGTTAAAGCCCACCACTGCGACAGTTATGATATTGGATGTAATCTGGATCTGGAATGATTACCTATTGCCATCCTTAGTACTCTCCAGTAAGAGCTTACGTACAATACCCTTATCCACTGCATCCTTCTTTGGACAATTTACCATCGAGTGGAACCTGGCGATGGCAGGATTAATGCTTACCATCACACCGGTTATTATTTTCTACCTGTCAGCACAAAAATATATTGTAAAGGGTGTGGCGGCAGGCGCAGTGAAGCTTTAGAAAATGGAAAGGCGCAGAAGGCTGTTATGGAGACAAGTATGCAACTACAATATAAAATATACGAAATTAACAACATCAGTAAGGACAACAATGACTTGATGGTTAACGAAACCGTCTTTCATAATGCCAACGGTTACATTGGGATTCGGTCTAATTATGAGGAGGGCTATCCAAAGGGCTATGATACGATCCGGGGGTCATACATTAATGGCTTCTATGATATCGCTGAGATGAAGCAGGCGGAGAAGCTTTATGGACTGGTTGAGGATAAGCAAGCAATGCTCAATGTGGTGGATACGCAGACAATTCTTCTGGCCATCGACGGAGAGCGGTTTAGCTTATTTGATGGAACGGTACTGGAGAGTAAGCGTTGGCTGGATATGGAGGAGGGTATTACCGGGAGAAGAATTCGATGGTGCTCACCCAAGGGGAAGCAGGTCGAGATTATTATTAAACGAATGACCTCCTTTGTTCAATTACCCCTCTTTACCATTGAATATCGTGTGAAGGCACTGAATTTTAGCGGTGTCCTAGAATTTACTTCCTATCACCAGGGAGAGGTAAGCAATTATAGCAACCCGAATGACCCGAGAGTGGCACAGGATACAAGAAAATATCTTCTTCCTATGCAAGCGGAGCTTGTGGACCAGGTATCTTATCTGTCCTCGCATACGTCCCTCTCTGATCTGAAAATCTGTACCGGTGTTGCACACAGACTCTCGAAGGATGGGACAATTCATACTACCATACAGGAGCACAGTGCAATCTGTAATATGGAAGTACAGCTTATGGAGGGGGAGACGGTAGTTCTTACGAAATATACGATATTTAGTGACTCTGTCCGGAACAGTAATTATCTCACTGAAGCGAAGCAGCAAATGGAGCAGGCACTGGCAATTTCTTTGGAGGAGCATTACCAAAGGCAGCGGTTATATCTGAAGGATTTCTGGGAGAACTGCTTCCTAGAGATTAAGGGGGATGAGGCTCTGACGAAGGCTGTGAACTATAATATGTATCAGCTGGTTCAATCTGTGGGTAAGGATGAATACTGTAATATTGCAGCCAAGGGACTCAGTGGGGAAGGCTATGAGGGACATTATTTCTGGGATACAGAGATGTATATCCAGCCCTTCTTTAATCTGACAGAGCCCTCCATTACAAAGAATTTGATCGGCTTCCGTTACCGTACCCTTGAGAAAGCAAGAGAGAATGCCAGACTGTTGGGACACAGAAAGGGAGTCTTATATCCCTGGAGAACGATTATGGGAGTGGAGTGCTCCGGATATTTTCCTTCCGGAACGGCGGCATACCATATCAATGGGGATATCGCTTATTCCGTAATTGCTTATTATCTGGCGACCAAGGATCTGGATTTTATCGCCAGGGAGGGTGCGGAGATCATCTTTGAGACCGCAAGACTCTGGATGGATGTCGGTAATTATTATCAGGGAAGCTTCCGAATTAATGAGGTAACCGGTCCGGACGAATATACCTGTATGGTGAATAATAATTATTTTACCAATGCAGCAGCTCAGTATAACCTTAGATGGGCAGTGAAGTTCTATGATTTACTTAAGGAGGCAGGAGAGCTTAAGGAAATAGTTGATAAAATTAAACTATCAGAGGATGAGATCGAGGAGTTTAGGCGGGCGGAGGAGCATATGTATCTGCCCTATGATGAGGAGCTGGGTATTAATCCACAGGATGACTCTTTTCTTGCCAAGAAGGTATGGGATATTGAAAATACTCCAAAGGAGCATTTCCCGTTACTGCTTCATTATCATCCCTTGCATTTATATCGCCATCAGGTGTGTAAGCAGGCGGATACCGTACTGGCTCATTTTATCTTTGAGGATGCACAGTCCATTGATACCATTCGTAAATCCTTTCGCTATTATGAGAAGGTGACTACTCATGATTCCTCACTTTCTACCTGTATCTTCAGTATTGTAGCTTCCAAGCTTGGATTGGTGGATAAGGCCTATGATTATTTTGGTGATTCCGCAAAGCTGGATTTGTTCAATACGCATAAGAATACCAAGGATGGAATCCATACCGCTAACATGGGCGGAAATTTCATGGCCATAGTATATGGTTTTGGTGGTCTTAGAATAAAGGAAAGTGGTATCTATTTTGCACCGGTTATTCCAAAAAGCTGGGAGGAGTATAGCTTTCAGATCAATTATGAGGATAGTCAGATTCGTGTTAGGATTACACAGACCGATTGCAGCTTTATTCTGATGAAAGGGTCACCAAAGACGATTAAGGTTTATGACAAAGCATATGAGTTGATAAAGGAGACAAATATCCAAAGGAATAAAGGATTCACTATTGTCTAATTCTTTCCAACATGCTATCATGATTAGGATAATATTCAATAGGAAGGTGTGTTGGGGATGAAATATAAAGCAATAATCTTTGATTTGGATGGCGTTATCTGTCATACGGATCAATATCACTACCTTGCATGGAAACAGCTGGCGGACAGGTTAGGGATAGAATTCAACGAGAAGATCAATAATCGCCTTCGCGGAGTAAGCCGTATGGATAGTTTGGAAATCATTCTTGAGAAATGGGACAAGGAGCCCTTTTCCGAGGAAGAGAAGCTTCAGTTTGCAGAGGAAAAGAATGATATCTACAAGGAGCTGTTAAAGAAGATGTCAGCGAAGGATCTGAGCAAGGAGGTTAAAGAAACCCTGGAGCATCTAAGAACGAGGGGCTTGCTACTGGCAATCGG
>JAEYXC010000257.1 GCA_023428655.1 Bacillota bacterium
AATTCGTAATTATTGTTTGCGTTTAATTTTAGTTCTAAGTTGGTGACGCAGTCCTAGTCTGCGAATGGCTTCCACAATTTCAAAACCCCCGTCGAAACCAGTACAACCCCGTTAAGGTATGATTGTATATCAGGTTTTCAAACGCATATATATCGTATTACATTTTTACTGCGATGTCAAGTAAACAGCAGTAAGATCACTCTATTTGTTGCATCCATTCCTGTAAAACTTTGTAAAATGCAAGCAAACCTGATAATTTTTCACTATCATCCATTGGAATAAAACTAGCGTAGACCGACATCCGATCTCAGAACATAAAAGGCATTATAAATATCAATGATACCATAACCCCAATCTCTGTTCGGATACTCCAGACTCGTACTTCTCCTAGCTCCTCGGATCAAAAATTTTTTGATCCCAACAGTATCAACTCTTGGTAAATTTCCATCCACTATACTCCATTGCAAAACCAATGCAGTTATTCCGGTAGCATGGGCCGCTGCTGCTCCTGTTCCGGTGATCGTGGCAAAGCCATGCTGCAAAGAGGGACAAAGTATGTTTACACCAGGAGCCGCCAGGATTGGAGTAACATTATTACTCGAAGTAAAGCCCTTCCCTGCATCAGGGTAGATTGTATTCGTAACGGAATTATACGCTGTTACCGTAATCGGAACATTACTGTTCCCGGGTGAGGTAACCGTTGTACCGGAGCTGGCATCAGAAAAGTAAGTATCCTTTGACAGAAATGCCCCCGGTGGGAGCCACACATGAAAATCACCCCGTAAATCCCCTCGTCCATAAACCCTAAATCTCCAGCTTCCCGGACTGGGATTTCGAAAACGCAATAGAATTACCTGCTTGCCGGTCTCAATATCGACCATAATAAAATCAACATTAATCTCCGTCCGATCAAACACAAAATGAACCTCTTGATTCCTCACCAGATTTTCCTGTATTCTGGGTATATACTCCCCGTTGGGAGAGGTGATATCAAGGGTATAAATCATCGGTGGATTTCCCCAGAATTCTATAACAAAGCCCTGCTCCCCTTCGTCCACATTGAGATCAACGACAACAGGAGTTTCTCCCGGCTCCAAGGTACTATAAAAATGTCTTCTTGCATTGCCCTCATTACCGGCTGCAATGGACATCACCACTCCGGGAAAATCACCGGCTAGGGACACCAGCGTATTCAACCTTCCATTATTATCATGAGAACCCAAGGATGTTCCCATACTTAAGCATATTGCAATTGGCCTCTTCCATTTTCTCGCACTCTCGACCAGATATTGAATGCCCCACATAATGTCATTCTCCTGATAAGCTGGAACCCCCTCCGGAATCGAGAAAAATTGTCGGTAAACATTCTTGGCCTCCTTTAGCTTAACTACAATAATATCTGCTTCCGGTGCAACACCAACAAAGCCGACCTCCTGATTCACTGATCCGGCAACAATCCCTCCCATCCAGGTCCCGTGACCGATCGTATCGGTACTAGGCACAACTAGTAACGGATCGTCACTTTGCAAGGCTGTATTGATTTGCTCTGCATTGTATTCGGTTCCATAATAAGGTGGATATCTGGTATCTATGTATCCTTGTTCACTCTCCATACTCTGGTCCCAGATGGAGAGTATTCTGGTACTACCATCTTCATGACGAAAAACCGGATGAGTATAGTCAATACCAGTGTCAAGAATGCCAACAATTACTCCTTTCCCACTTAGATTTAATGCAGAGGTTCTGGATAATCGGATAACACCGGACGCCTCAAGACTTTCCACACTACTCAGAGCATAGCAGTGGGGGAAGGAGGAATAGCTATATTGAGTCATTAAATGAGCTAATCCCATGGAGATTGGTAAATAAATAACAGCATAGGAATCATTCATTATCTGCACGGAATATTCCCTATATTGTTGCAAAGAGAGTGGATTCCCGTTATATTTCATGATCAAATCCACATAATCCTCACTGATAATTTTATGTTTATCCTCCCGAGTCATTCTCTTCTCCTTAAAACGATACTTTGATTTAGTTACAACAAATTATCTTTATTTTGATAGAACCATAACTCCCCACAGCAGAGAAAGCTTGCACCTTACTGTTTATTTGATTTTACGATGGTTTCGATCAAATCAGCTACAGTCAGGTATACTAGCCAATTACATTTCTCGTCGAAGGCTTTCAAATACATTATAGACATCGAGGATCCCATATCCCCAATCACGATTCGGATACTCCATGGACCGATTCCTTCTAGCCCCTCTCATCATAAATACCTTCATATCCTGTGTACTCATCTGCGGATATCTTCCATTCACAATGCCCCATTCAAATAACATCGCAGCTACACCGGCCGTATGTGCCACAGCCGCACTGGTTCCGGTCACCTGAAGAAAGGACTGTTCTAGCGAGGGTGCTGTTATATTTACTCCAGGTGCCGCGATATCCGGTTTTATATAACCAATACTTGTATAACCTCTCCCCGCATCAAGATATAGGCTATCATTCACCACATCATAAGCAGTAACAGAGATAGGTATGGGTGCACATGCTACGGATAATAATGTTAATCTTGGGTCAGAATGGATAAAATAAGTATCCTCCTTAATAAAATCATTCATCGGTAACCAGATGTTAAAAACCAACGGTGCAATCCCTCTCCCATAGACATTGAATCTCCATATTCCCGGTACGGGATCACTAAATCTTAGAATAATTAATTGATCTCCACTCTGTGCCTCCACCAGAGTATAATCAAGAAAGATGATCGTTGCTTCAAATATGAAGGTTAATATCCTTGTTTCATTCAGCTTCATATCCATCCTTGGCACATACTCCCCGGATGGAGTAGTGATATCAATGGTATAAAGGTTCGGCGAAGCACCCCATATCTCCATGGTAAAACCGGTCTCACCCATACCGACGTTCAGCTCCACTGTATTATAGCCGAGTGCCGGATCAATGATTCCGGAATAATGCCTTCTTGCATTCCCCTCATTACCGACAGCTGTTACAATTGCTACTCCTGTATTGTTAGCCTGCAGTGACAGCCATCCACTCATGGTTCCCCTTCCATCATGGGCATATTGAGAGGTATCAACTGCATTGCAGATCACCAAGGGCTTATTTAATACCGTAGCCACATTAATTAGATATTGATAGCCGAACATGATATCATTCTCCTGATAACAAAGCTTATCCTCTGGTATCCGGAAGAATTCTTTTAGGTTGGACTTCGCAGGCTTTAATTTAACAACAATTATTTCCGCTTCCGTAGCGACTCCGAAGAAATCCTCCTCAGGCACCTCATTGCCTGCGGCAATACCGGCTAACATAGTACCGTGACCGATCTCATCCTTAGAGGGAAGCATACTGGAGGGATTCTCATTTAATAATGCATTATTAATCTGTTCCCTGGTGAATTCCCTACCATACATCATACCGGAGGGTGGTTGATCTGAGTCAATTGTCTGATCCCATATACTTACAATCCTCGTGGTGCCATCTTCATGTCGAAAGATCGGATTGGTATAATCAATTCCTGTATCTACAAAACCAATCAATACACCACGACCTCTAAGTTGGAAGCTGGGAATATTTCGTATACGAATGATCCCGCTGGCTTCTATTGCAGCTGCACTGATGATTCCAAACAGATTCGGGAATACGGCATATCCAATC
This sequence comes from Bacillota bacterium, assembly GCA_023428655.1. Classification (GTDB taxonomy): domain Bacteria; phylum Bacillota; class Clostridia; order Lachnospirales; family Lachnospiraceae; genus Mobilitalea. The sequence goes on from JAEYXC010000257.1 coordinate 3,688, forward strand.
CGGGAAATACTGTCCTCACTAATTGTACTTAGGGGAACATGAACAACCGCAAGAAAGAAATTTATGATCTGAATATCATACTCATCATATTGCTCGAGAATAGATAAGTCCCCGTTGTAATCTATGATTAAGTCAAAGTAATCATTGCTGTAGATTTTCTCTCTATCTGATCCGTTCAATCCAATCCTCCTTAATATTGTCTTATTTCATTATATTAATAAGACGACAAGGTATGAACTCTTTTATACTCCAATTCTCTATTTTAGTAGTACTTATGCCTATAAAAAAACGACCGCATGATCCGGTCGTTCTTTGCCATAATTAACTTTAATTCTATATCCAGTAACAATGGATACCTATATCACTTTAACTTTAAGCTTGGCCGTCAAGCCCGCCTCTGTTGTTATTGATATTGTGACCGTACCTCTTTTTTTAGCGACTAATTTCCCGCTTTTTTCATTGATGGTCGCAATCTCACTATTTGATACCTGCCAGGATACCAGCTCCTTCGTACCATAACGCTTCACCTTAAGGGTAAGGCTCTTACCTATTGCAAGCTCTTTACTGGAAGCGGACAACTTTAGATAGGGCTCCTTCACGGTAATCGCTACCTGAAGGGGATAAGCCGTATTGTCCTGTATTACGTGAATGTATATTACTGCCTTTCCAACCTGAAGCGGAGTGACTACTCCTTCCTCACTGACGGAGGCTACCTCAGGCTTATCCGAGACATAGTAGACCTCTGCCTCCTCTTTTATTTGCTCTAATTGAATCTGATAATCCTGATAGCCGGTATAAAGAGTCTTTTTTGCTTCCGTGACCTGCGGCTCCAATATCTTCGGTACATCCTCGATTCGACCGCTATACGTAAAGAAGGAATGCCCCGAATCCTTCCGATCTACGGTACAATCAACCCATGCCATGGTACCGGATCGGTAATTTTGTTGGATTAATGTAACGGTATCCCCTGAGACAGCCTTTACGATTGCCCAGTGGGTTCTGGTATTATCTCTTACAATATCACCGACCTGCGGCTGCTCCGTGATAGAAAAGCTGCCCTTATTATAATAGACGAGGGGTGTACTTTTTGTAGAGTGTAGATTATAAACGCCAATTCCATATACCTGCTCATAAAATTTCTTGACAAAGGCTGCACAACTATAAACCGGATCGGAGCCGGAGTGGGGACCGTTCGTATATACTGCATCCACCGTAACTCCAAGGTAAGTGATGGAATCAAGCACCTGACCCTGTTGTACCAGAGTAACTAAACTACCGTTTTTTTGCGCTGCCAGTACCGTTGGTCTATGAATCGTTCCGAATAGGGATAATATAAACACCCCGATAATTAATGCTGACGTCATCTTACGTATCATTATCTTAGCTTCCTCCTTTGTGAGCTTTCAAGTGTTTTCTTCCGTGACCTTTCTAGTGTTTGTCGTTAATTAATAAAGATTCCTCACCTTGAAATCCTTCTCGGCTTCTCTTCGCTGATCCTTCTTTGCGATGTCCTCACGTTTATCATAAAGCTTCTTACCGCGGGCCAATCCAACCTCAATCTTTACCAGGCTTCCCTTAAAATAGATCTGCAGTGGTACCAGAGTATAGCCCTTTTGTACTATCTGTCCACCAATTTTGTTAATCTCATATTTATGCATTAGAAGCTTTCGCACTCGAAGCGGATCCTTATTAAAGATGTTACCCTTCTCATAAGGGCTGATGTGCATATTATAAATGTACATCTCTCCCTTCTCGATACGAAGGAAGGATTCCTTTAGGCTGCACTTACCCATACGTAGTGACTTAACCTCTGTTCCATGCAAAGCGATACCCGCTTCGAACTTATCCTCAATAAAATAATCAAAGTATGCCTTCTTATTATTGGCAATCAATTTAATATTTTCCCCCACGTTATTCCTCTAAACTCCTTTCCACAGGAGGCAT
>JAEYXC010000277.1 GCA_023428655.1 Bacillota bacterium
AACAAAACACAAAGCGGAAAAATTAAGATGTCAAAATCAGCTAGCATACATCCTGATATCAATCTCATCGGTAAGACCGTGGACGAAGCGCTTGCCGACCTTGAGAAATATCTGGACGATGCTTATCTTGCGCATCTACCACAGGTAACTGTTATTCATGGACGCGGAACCGGTGCCTTACGAAATGCAATCCACGCTCGTCTTAAGAAATTAAGCTATGTGAAATCCTATCGTCTAGGTGCCTTCGGTGAGGGTGATCAAGGTGTAACCATTGTTGAGTTTAAGTAGCTTTCCATTGAGGCAAAGTTCCACAGGCCTTTATTTTCTATATGACAGCTATTGTTATCTTGTTTTGAAAGGAGTTTATCATGATAGTCAAGCAAAAAATACTAATCGTTGATGACGATGTTAACATAGCCGAGCTTATATCCTTATATCTGACCAAGGAATGCTTTGATACCCTGATCGTAAATGACGGGGAGGCTGCCATCCATGAATTTGCTTCCTACCAACCCAATCTCGTGTTGCTGGATCTGATGCTTCCGGGTATTGACGGGTATGAGGTATGCCGTGAGATTCGAAAGACCTCAAAGGTTCCTATTATCATGCTCTCTGCCAAGGGGGAAATCTTTGATAAGGTATTGGGCTTAGAGCTGGGTGCCGACGATTATGTGATAAAGCCCTTTGATTCAAAGGAATTAGTAGCAAGGGTACGAGCGGTACTGCGGCGCTTCCAGCCGGTTAAGGAGGAGGCTAAGGAGGAGTCGTCCGCACCAATCCCCACGGGTGACTATGTCGCCTACACGGATCTGATCATAAACCTCAGTAATTATTCCGTCAGGTATCACGGCGAGAACATTGAGATGCCTCCGAAGGAGCTGGAGCTTCTGTACTTTCTAGCCTCCCATCCGAATCAGGTATTTACTCGAGAACAGCTGCTGGACCATATCTGGGGATATGAATATTATGGTGACACACGAACCGTGGATGTTCATATCAAACGATTACGCGAAAAGATTAAGGATCACAACGACTGGAGTCTTGGTACCGTCTGGGGCATCGGTTATAAATTTGAATTAAAAAATGTAAAGAAATAATCCGAAGGGTGGTGCATTGCCATGAAGAAGACCATATGGTCAAGATTAATCGTCTGTTTTCTCCTCGCCGGCGTTATGGTTTTTCTGTTACTAAATACATATGGCATGCAGCTTTTGGAACGTCGACTAAAGGATGTTAAGAAGGATCAGCTCTTAGATGAGGCTAAGCTAATCGCTTCGGAATACATCTCGAACTTTTATGACGATAAAATGTCCCTCGAGAACCTGACAATCCAGCTAAAATCCATTGATACCTTTCTTGGAATTCGTGTCTGGATTGTCAATAATGATGGAATCATTATTGCTGATTCCTCCTACAGTAGAAATGCAAAGGATAAATCAGTCTATGATATTAATCCCTCCCTGCTGGATAATACCTTTACGGAAAACGTATACCAGGAAGAGGCATTCTTTCAACCAATGCTCAGTCTGACCTATCCGATTAATTATAATTTCCGCTCCAGAGGCTTTATCCTTTTGCACACCTCTGAGCAAGAGATTACGGATGCGACAAATTATTATCTGGATGTGATCAATATCTGTTTTTTGGTGTTCCTACCAATGCTTTTTCTGATCTTCGTGTATATCTATTATATCACCGCAGTGCCACTTAGGAATCTGATGAAGGCCGCAAAGGAATACTCCTCCGGAAACTATAATTATGCACTCGTACTAAAGGGATTAAGCGAATATCAAGATCTTGGTGTAGCTGTATCCTACATGGCCGGTGAGCTGAGTAAGCTGGATGACTATCAAAAGAAATTCGTAGCGAACATCTCTCATGATTTCCGTTCTCCCCTCACCTCAATCAAAGGCTACGCTGCTGCAATTTTGGATGGCACCATACCTCATGAGATGCAGGATAAATATCTGAACATCATTTTATTTGAAACAGAGCGACTGACAAAGCTGACCACCGGTCTGCTGGAGCTCAATAGCTTCGAGAACAACGGAACTTTCCTGGATATTACTACCTTTGATATCAACCATATCATAAAAAAGACAGCGGAAGCCTTTGAGGGTGCCTGCAGAGAGAAGAAAATAACCCTAAACCTTGTCTTCTCCTCCAAGCAATATCTAGTCGAAGCAGATATGGGTAAGATACAACAGGTACTCTATAACCTATTGGATAATGCAATCAAGTTCAGTCATAACAATAGTAAAATCAAGATAAGCACGGAGGAGAAGGGGGAGAAGGTATTCGTATCCGTTAAGGACTACGGTATTGGCATCCCGAAGGATTCCATTAAGAAGGTATGGGAGCGCTTCTATAAGACCGATTCCTCCCGTGGTAAGGACAAAAAGGGTACCGGCTTAGGCCTATCCATTACCAGGGAAATCATCCAAGCACATAATGAGAATATTAACTTGATTAGCACCGAAGGTGTTGGCACCGAGTTCATCTTCTCTCTCACCAAGGCTTCTGATTTAGATTAGCGTATGCCGATGCTTCCGATGGGTCGGTCGCTCAGAGCGGGAAATCAGAGCTCTAAAGGAACGAGTAGAAGTGCTGGAGGCAATCATTAAGGATCAGACTAAATAATTAGTACTCTATTTAATGAAGAACAGTACTGGCAGAAGGCTAGACAATTCTCAGAGTAAGGAGATTACTTTATGTCACAGGTTTTCGATATTCTGATCGAGCGTTTTATTAATCTATTCCCTTTTTTACTTTTGTTCTTTTATGTAGTATGCTTCGGAGCATTCCTGTACATTTTAAAGAAATTGATTCATCTAATACGAAAATATAGAAATAGACATTAACTAAAGTACTTATTTTCTCTAAGGACATCTTATACGTGGTTGCATAAGCCATGTCCTTTTTTGTACCAAAGAAGACGGCGAACCGACACCCATACATATGTAATGAAGCAATGAGCAAATGCTATTTTCTCTCGTCTGAATGTAAATGCAGATAGAGATTACAGGGTGCAGATGTTAGGGTATCTGACAAACCTTATACGCTAATCGCAATTGTACTTCGTAGATGAATATCAATATTATAAATGTACTAGTTATAAAGGAAAATCCGCCACGGGGGGCGGATTCAGGTGCGATGGACAAGGAGGTCCATTCGCACCGACCTGTATTTTAATAAGATATAATCTCATTTATAATATTGGTAGTAATCTGCTTAGTACAATCGATTAGAGGTATCGTTTTGACAGATATCATAACGTCCGTACTCTGTAATCTCTTAGATAAATTAGCTGTTTCAGCGAGGATTATCAGCTCCTTATTTCCATTACTGAGCTTCATCCCAGCTATGTCGATGCAGCTGACCTTCCATGCGCATCCCTTCGAAGTTATTCTGTCTCATAGCTTCATATAGAATAATCGCTACGGAGTTCCCTAGATTAAGGGAACGAATATCCCCGACCATAGGGATTCGAATGGTATTCTGCTTATTAGCCAGCAACAGCTCCTCCGGAATGCCGGCACTTTCCTTGCCAAACATGATAAAACAGTCCGGATCATACTGTACCTGGGTATAGGAATGCTGCGCTTTCGTAGTAGCCATAAAAATCTTTGCTCCGGGATTCCGATCTAAAAATTCTTGATAATCCTTATATACGGTTACGTCCAGATCCTTCCAGTAATCTAACCCTGCACGTCTGATTTCTTTCTCATCCAGTCGGAAGCCGAGAGGTTCAATTAAGTGAAGGCTGGTTCCGGTAGCTACGCAGGTTCTTCCGATGTTTCCCGTATTCGCGGGTATCTCAGGCTCTAATAATACAATATTCATCCATATTCCCTCATTTCCAATTCTCCTCCTGAATTTTCCTCCGGAGTCATATTTATGCAAAGAAAAAAGGTGAGCTAATCACCTTTAATCGCAATATGTATCTCTATCTTCTTATCTCCATCATATTCAAGCGGAACACAAATATTATGTGCAAAGGTTGCACTAAATGTCATGGTGCCATTGCCAACAGTGGGTGGTGTAATATCAATTGCAATTCCCTTCGTGGAAAATACAGTTGCTGTATTACCCATTATCATATTACCAAGTTCACTAATCGCACTCTTTGCCAATTCGTCCATTTCCGTTATCGGCATCATAATCATCTTTGACGCAATGTCACAGGCAATTGAGTTCTCAAATGCAATCATAGCCTGTCCCCTCATCTCACCGGTAAAACCAATTAAAATTATCAGAGTATTGTCAAAGAAGGCGGGATTCTTAATATAAGGCTTACCGACCTTAGCATCGACGAAGCACATTTCCTTTAAAATTTTGGTCGATGCCATTAAGAATGGATTAATGTGGTCAGCATTTACGTTGGCCATTCGATCACCTCCTAAATATCATATTTTACATTGTAACACAATATAGATTCATTTTTCAACTGAATACATCAAGAAAATCTATTTTTTGTACCTTTTTACGAAATTTTCCATTCTTTCCAGTGCTGTTTTTAGGTTCTCAATGGAATAGGCATAGGATATACGCAGGAAGCCTTCCCCACAATCACCGAAGGCAGTTCCCGGAACCACCGCTACCTTTTCCTCAAGGAGCAATCTTGTAGCAAACTCTTCCGAAGTCATACCGAGGCTTTTGATACACGGAAATACATAGAAAGCTCCAAAAGGCTCAAAGCATTCCAAACCCATATTACGTAAGGAATGAATCACGAACCTGCGCCGCTTATCATAGGCATCCCTCATCATTTCCACGTCAGCATCTCCATTTTTTACTGCTTCTATTCCGGCATACTGACTGGTTGTCGGAGCACACATAATGGCAAACTGATGTATCTTAATCATCTGCTCCAGAATCAAAGCCGGTCCTGCCGCATAGCCAAGTCTCCAGCCAGTCATCGCATAGGATTTTGAGAACCCGTTTATCAAGATGGTTCTTTCCTTCATCCCCGGGAAGGAAGCGATGGATACATGCTTACTGCCATAGGTCAGCTCAGAGTAAATCTCATCCGATATTACAATGAGATCCTTCTCGATTATCACATCCACCAGCTGTGCCAAATCCTGCTGATCCATAATTGCTCCCGTCGGATTATTCGGAAATGCCAGGATTAGAATCTTTGTTTTTTCCGTAATCGCTTCCAATAATTCCTGTCTAGTCAGCTTAAACGAGTTCTCCTCCTTAAGGGGAATGACAACCGGGATCCCCCCTGCAAGTATAGTACAGGGATGATAGGACACGTAGCAGGGTTGAGGAATCAGAACCTCATCCCCCGGTTCAACCATAGCTCGTAGTGCCACATCAATCGCTTCACTGCCACCTACGGTAACCATAATCTCTTTGTTGTAGTCATAGCTTACCGCGAATCTTCTATTCAAGTAATTACCGATCTCTTGCTTTAATTCCTTTAATCCTGCATTGGAGGTATAAAAGGTTCTGCCCTTCTCAAGGGAATAGATCCCCTCCTCTCGAATGTGCCAGGGTGTATCAAAATCAGGCTCGCCAACGCCTAGAGAAATTGCATCCTTCATCTCACTTACGATGTCAAAGAATTTACGAATACCGGAGGGCGGAATATTAACAACTGTTTTGGATAAGGGATTTTTCAAGGTGTAATCAACATCCTTTCATCCTGCTTGGGCTGCACAAGCTGCAGACCATGCTCCTTATATTTTTTTAGTACAAAATGAGTGGCCGTACTTAGGATGGCCTCCATGGGTGCAAGCTTTTCAGATACAAAGTTTGCCACCTCACGCAATGTTCTTCCCTCAATAATTACGGTTAAATCAAAGCCACCGCTCATCAGATATACAGATTGAACTTCGCTAAATTGATAGATACGCTCTGCAATTTTATCAAAACCAAGTCCTCGCTGAGGTGTCACCTTAACTTCAATCAATGCAGTCACACGTTCACATTGCACCTTATCCCAGTTAATCAGTGTCGGATAACCGCAGATAATCGTCTCGGCCTCTAATTCCTTGATGATACTAACAACTTCTTCATCGGTGGTTCCCAGCATTATTGCAAGATCAGCACTGGACAACTTGCTATTCTTGTCAATTGCATTTAAGATTTGTTCTCTCATACCGGATTCCTCTCTCCTTATAATCGATTTGCTTGTGGAAGGCTCAAAAAAGAGCGGTTCCCCGATTGGTTGTTAGCTTGGATATGAATGAGCCTCAATCTTTGTGTGAGGTATGTGGTTATCCTTACCATAACTAACTCATGTATCGTGAAACAGCCCTTCTCAAATTACATTACTTTATATAGTTCATCACTTTTTGGAGGCTCCAAAAAGCGTCTTTCCTCTTCATTGATAATGATACGGTCATTGCCCTGTGTAATACGGCCAATTACTGCGGCAGCAATTCCGGCAGCCTTCAGTCGTTCCACCAAATAATTTGCCTGATCCGTTATCATCAGCATACATCCACTGGATATTAACATATATGGATTGATATCATAAAATTCACAGATTTCTACCGTTTCCTGCTTCAGAAGTATTTTCCTCAGATCAACCTCCAGGCCCACCTTAGAAGCGGCGCCAATCTCCCAAAGAGCTCCAAAAATGCCTCCCTCTGTAACATCATGCATGGAGGTCACTCCGCATTCTCTGGCTATCCTAGCTTCTGGTACAACGGATATAAAATCGATCAATTGCTTTGCCCCATCCAGAAAGCTTTGATTATACTTTGTCCTTAGCTGTTCTTCCTTAGCAGCAGCGATGATGGCAGTCCCTTCCAGGCCAGCCCATTTGGTCATAACGATTTCCTGACCGGGCCTTGCTCCAGCTGTCTTAATCATCTCACTTCGCTTCATCTTACCAACGCCGGTTACGGTGATGATTGGCTGACGTACTGCCTTTGTCACCTCGGTATGCCCACCTACAATCTCGATATTCAGCTTTTTACATACCTCTTCCATATCCTGCATTGCAGTTCTTAATTGAGCTTCTTCCGTACCCTCCGGCAATAATATGGTAAGCATAATTCCAATTACCTCAGCTCCGTTTGAAGCAATGTCATTGGCGGTAATATGAACCGCTAAGGTCCCAATATCCTGATCTGTTCCTGTAATCGGATCCGTCGATAGCACCAGCACTTCATCCTCCGCTATGGAAAGAACACTGCAATCCTCACCGATGCCGGGGCCTACCAGTACTTCCTCTCGTCTATGTCCGATTTGATTAAGAACTGATCTTTTTAAGACTGTTTCCGATATTTTTCCCAGGTTCATATAAGCCTCCATATATACTGATTAATCCTCATACCCCTCATCCACTAAGTCATTCCAGATATCCGCCTGGATCTGACCTTCCGGATTGGATTGATTATCCGGTACTGTTGTCTGGCTTTCTGTTCCTACATCCGTCTGCTCCTGCGGCTTGTTAGCTTCTGTATCCTTCGGAGGGTTCTTTGGGGTATCCTTATTATCTTTGTCATCCTTTGGTTCCTTGTCTTCTTCCACCTTCTTGGTACCAACGGTAACATATTTCGGTGCTGCGGCATAACTACTCTTATTTACTAAGGTCCTGCTAACCTCCACACCATTCTCTTTAACAACCTTATATAATTCAGCTCTGTATCCGGTGTGAGCAGACTGAGTTACCTTACGATAGGTCTCAGGCTTTGTCGGGTCCTCTGTAATTACATCTGCCGGAGCAGGAGTTTCCTTCAGTACTACTGTTACGAACTCAATCTCACGATTCTCTGTATCTCTTGTCTCGTTGCCCCACACCTTGAAGGTTATTGATCTTCCCTTGGTGGTTGCCTCAATCAGAATCGGAACGTCCGTATTATTCTTAAATTTTAGATCCTTATAGGTTCCTGCAATCGCAGCGTCTCTGGATAAATCAACATAACTGATGGTCATGGAATGTGCTTGACGCTCCACCACCTCAAGCTCAGCCTGTAATATTGCATTGTATAGTGTAGTAGTAACCTGACATGCACCACCACCTACACTGTCGATTACCCTTCCCTGTAGATACGCACCAGCCACATAGTAGCCATTGGACTCGGTAAAGGGTGTTAGATATTCATAAGCAGAGAATACATCTCCGGGATATAAAACCGCATTATTAATTAATCTTGCACCATTCGCCAAATTGGCTGCTCTGCCCTCTGCTGAATCAGCATAATGGGTTGTATAGGTGCCTAGGACCTTATTGCATTGCTCAACGATATCCTTCGTATAGATGGGCATATCATCTTCAATCACTGCATCCACCGCAAGATCCTGACGATTCCAGGTATCAATCGCAGTAGAAACTGCTGCAACGGTGGCATCCACATCAACCTTTTTTCCAACCACATGATCTCCATAGATAAACTTACCATTCTTTCTGGAGATGGTTGCGTTAACCGGAGCTTTATTATAAGCACTTACATCCTTTTCGACAAGCTCTTTGATTTTTGTCTTATCATAGATAAAGGTTAACGGATAGACAATGCTGCCCTGTTCGATATCCTTCATATCCTTATAACGCTTGATTAGATTCCCACTCTTCCCTAGAGCTAAGGCTGTCTGGATAGAATCGTTCTCCTCCATCTGATAGCCGATGTCGCCCATGGTGGTATAGACAATATCACTGCCTACCATTATCGCAACACCTTTATTTTGTAATTGATGTACAAAGTCCTTAACCGCTGCCTCGGCTTGTTCCTTCGTCATGCCGCTAACATCAACCTCATCTATAAACACACCTTTTACTATTGTATTGTCTTTCTCTTCAGCAGAAGCATGTACGGTATTGGAAGATATGAAAAAGGTAAGAAGTAATAAAGAAACTGCGGATAAAATTATCTTCTTCATGCCCATACTCATCCTCTCTTTCTATTGATTAAATATACTTTTGTTACGAAATACTGATTAATGTGACTTCTTCCTATTTTAACATAAACAGGAGATTATTCAAGCAATTCTTT
>JAEYXC010000305.1 GCA_023428655.1 Bacillota bacterium
CAAAGAGCAGGGTACCCTCAAATTCCTTCAGGGTTTCCTCTAGTACCTCACGGGAGGCAACATCAAGATGGTTTGTCGGCTCATCCAGAATAAGCAGATTCGCACCCTCAAAGGTCAGAGAGCATAATCGCAGACGACTCTTCTCCCCTCCTGATAGATATTTGATCTTTTTATTCACATCCTCTTGTAGAAATAACACCTTAGCAAGCTGCGCTCTGGCCGCTCCGTTCGTCAGATTATGAAGACGAGCAAAATATTCCAGTACCGATTGCTCTTCATCGGGATATTCCACATGCTGCGGGAGATATCCAATCATAACATTGGAACCAATTCGTATTGTTCCTTCCTCCACCGACTCCTCTCCTAAGATCATTTTTAACAGGGTAGACTTCCCGCTGCCGTTTTCACCGATAATACAGACACTATCCTGATAAAATATTCTGAAATTAATGTCTTGAAGTAGTTCCCTTAATCCAAAGGATTTACTCACCTGTGCAACCTCCAATACAATTTTCCCCGATCTTTGAGCAATTGCTTGTTTTAAGCGTATTTTTCGTTTTTCCGCAATGGGTCGATCCAGTACATCAATCTTTTCCAAACGTTTCTCCAGCTCCTTCGCACGCTTGAACATTGCTTCACTGTCACGCATAACACCCCAGATACGGTAGCGTTCGATCTGCTGCTCCATACGTTCGATTTTACGCTGTTGGTTCTGATAATTACGGTATTCAATGAGAAAACGTCGTTCCTTTTCAACAACATAGTAGCTATAATTTCCAAGATATTGTTCTACATGATCATACTCCAATTCAAAGATCTTGCTAACCACAGAGTCCAGAAAGAAACGGTCATGGGAGATAATCAGAGCAGACCCCTTATATTCCTTCAAAAAGCCCTCCAGCCATTCAATGGTCACTAGATCCAAGTGATTTGTCGGCTCATCCAGTAGTAAAATATCAGGTTCCTCCAATAAGATTTTACCAAGAATTACTCGGGTTTTCTCCCCACCACTGAGCTGCTCAAACAGCATATTTTTCATACTCTCGTCAATCTGAAGACCCTCTGTTATCTTATCAATTCTGGTATCCAGCTCATAGCCGTGATTCAACTCGTACTGCTCTAGTAACCTTGCATAACTGTTCATTGCCTTCTCCAGGGAATCCCCTTCCAGACATCCCATGGCATGCTCCAGCTCCTCCATTTGCCTTCGAAGGGAGTATACGGAGGTAAAGGCCATCTGTAGTACCTGAAGTGCAGTTACTGATTTCTCATATACCGGGATCTGATTTAAATATCCAATCTTAATATCCTTACGGAGGCTAATCTCTCCTCCCTGGTGCTCCTCCAGACCCATAAGTATTTTCATAAGGGTCGTTTTACCCGATCCATTCTGACCGATTAATCCGATTCGCTCCCCGGTCTTGATTTGAAAGGATATATTCTCAAATAATTTATTTGCTCCGTAATATTTCACTAATCCGTTCACATTTAATTCAATCATTGTAATAACCTCCAACATTTCTATCTTTATATATTTAATATTTAAAAAAATCAGCTTCACAATCTTTTATTAATCATGTATTCAAAAAAATAAGCTCCGCATGTGAATTTGTATACAAAAAAACCCAAAGCCATATAAGCTTTGGGTTCTAAAAATCATAATTATACGATTACCGTCATTATGAATGCTCCAAACTACTTATAGGGTTTCTCTGAATACAATTAAAAATGGGCGCACTTATCCCGTTCATCGGTAAAATTGCGATCATAATTGCTTCAAATTTAATCCATCTAAGTGTTGTGTTCATTTGACTCTCCATCCAGCGGAAGGCGATAACCTCCCCAAAATATATTACCTTGCCACATCATATGCTAATTTTTAGCATTTGTCAAGATGTTAATTTAATACTCATTTGTCCTTCTCATTCCTTTATCATGATACACAAAGGGCTTTGACATGCATCGAACTCACTCTCTGCCTGTCAAAGCCCTATCTTTAATACTGCCCTCGAATCCTAGCAGGCTGTCCTGCCAGATATCAATCGATTAGTCAAAATATACTGTCTTTCCGGTACGCGCTGACTCATAAATTGCTTCCAGAATTCTTGTAACTACAATTGCCTGCTCCGGCTTTACAACCAGATCCTCCCCTTTGGTAATTGCATTATAGAAAATTCTCTGCTCAATATCCGGCGCATCCTCACTCTGCCCTGTGAAGAATGCCACACCTCCTGAACCCAGATCCGGTTTCTCGACACATTGCTTGTTATACTGAACGCGGTTAATGCGTAAACCATCCTTCATATCAGCTCCGGCCTTGGTACCACAGAGACTGGTCTTTGCCTCATCCACCTCCAAGGTATTCAATGCCCAGGATGCTTCCAGATGAATGGTGGCACCATTCTTCATTTTCACAAATCCAATGGCTGCATCCTCCACGGTAAATTCCTTGGGATCCCAATCACCAAAGGCGTTGCCCTGATCCGTCTGATCTGCCAGCTTACGATATACGGAGCCGGTTACTGATTCCGCCTCATAATTATTCATCATCCAAAGAGTCAGGTCAAGAGCATGGGTTCCGATGTCAATTAACGGACCTCCGCCTTGCTCCTCTTCGTTCAAGAATACACCCCAGGTCGGAACTGCACGTCTGCGAACCGCATGCGCGCGAGCGTAATAGATCTCTCCTAAGTCTCCATTATCACAGACCGTCTTTAGATAGTTTGAATCCTGACGGTAACGGTTCTGATATCCGATGGTTAACAGCTTACCGGTTTCCTTTGCTGTATCAAGCATCAATTTGGCATCTGCATAGGATTTTGCCATGGGCTTCTCACACATAACATGCTTTCCGGACTTCATGGCTGCAACAGAAATAGCTGCGTGGGACTTATTCGGCGTTAACACATAAACCGCTTCAATTTCAGTCTCCTTCACTAATTCAGTATAATCCGTATAAACTCGAGCATCCTCGGTTCCGTATTTCTCTTTCGCCTCAACTGCCTTCTCCTTCACGATGTCACAGAAAGCAACAATTTCATAATTTCCATTCTTCTGGATTGCGGGTAAATGCTTATTATTAGCAATACCGCCGCATCCAACGATACCTATCTTAATCTTTCTCATTACAAACCTCCAACTATGTTCATTTGTTCTTTAATATCCTAAGGACTTCAAATAATCTTTGCTGATTCGCGCATCTTCAAGTGCAGTATTTTCGGTATGACTGTCCTGCTCTACCACCAACCATTGACTACCACCGGTAACAGCCTGTGATAGAATCGAAGGAATATCCTGAACACCATGTCCAACTGCTCTGAATTCAAAGGGAGTACCCTCCTCATAATCCTTTAGATGCACGATCGGCAATCTTCCCTCATACTTCTTCATATAGGTGACCGGATCCTCTCCAGCAAACTTAGTCCAACAGGTATCAAGCTCCACCTGCCAGATCTCCGCTCCATGGATTCGATACATATAGTCCAGTACGTATTCACCTTCTGCAGTCTTAAGGAATTCAAAATCATGGTTGTGATACATCAAGGTAATGCCTTCCTTCCGACATGCAGCAGCGATTGCCGGAATATCCGCCATGAACTCCTCAAAGAACTCCGTTCCATATCTCTGATCCTCTAAAAGATACGGAATTGCCACGTATTTGCATCCAATGGTAGCATAATCCCTAGCAGTCTTCTCCATATTCTTCTTAAATTCCTGATACGCAACATGTGCAGATATCGGAACAAGACCAACCTTCTCTAGAATATCTCTTACCTCTTGCGGTGTATAGCCATAAAGACCGGCAAGCTCTACACCGTCATAGCCCATGGATTTCACATCCTGCATTGCTTTTACGAAATCCTGTTCTGCATCCTCACGAATCGAATAGACCTGAAGTGCAACCGGTAATTTCCCCATATAAATACCTTTCCTTTCGAGCCCGCCAACGTATGCAACGGGCATTGTTTCTGTATGACATAATCGCTCTCAGCGTCATATCATACCCTTCCCGTATGTATCTGTTTTATCATTTATTCAAAGTAAACAACCTGCTTTTTCTCCGAGGATTCAAAAATTGCCTCCATCAATCTCATTACTCTCATTACCTCCGGTAATTTGATCTTCGGTTCCTCTTCCTTAGCAATTGTTTTCATTACATTGCGATAAAAATCTCTGATATCACTCTTAACGATATCAAGTTCTTCGGTACTGATGGTGTCATCCCTACGAGGTGCCATGGTCTTAGTAAGACCTGCTGCGGTACGAACCGGAACCACATCCTCCTCATTCTTACCAACGGCACGGACAATTCGTCCCTTCAGGCTCCAATCCTCAATAATTGCGGTGCCGTTCTGACCGATCATATACCATCTGGGCAGTGAGATAAAGTTGCTGGTTCCTACTTCAACCACTACATCCACATGATTCTCAAAGCCAAGCTGTACGGTAAAGCCGTCATCTACCATAGTATTGGTGATATTGGTAACTGTTGCATAAACGGTCTTAAGCTTTGTGCTTCCCATCATCTGGAGAATCTGATCCAGGAGGTGTACCCCCCAGTCCAGTACCATACCACCGCCATGCTCCTTCTCCTGACGCCAGTCACCCGGTATCCCTCTAGAGCCATGAACTCTGGATTCAATGCGATATACCTCACCAAGCTTCTGTTCCTCATAGATCTTCTTCATCGTCAGATAATCCTCGTCCCAACGACGGTTCTGGTGTACGGTGAATAATTTCTGCGTTTCCTTCGAAACCTCTATCATCTCCTGTAAATCAGAAGAATTCAGAGTTACCGGCTTCTCACTTACTACATTTTTGCCGGCACGCATTGCCTGAATGGCGATGGGCTTATGCAGATCATTGGGTGTAGCAATCAACACGATATCGATCTGTTCATCCGCGAGTAATTCCTCTAAACTATCATAGCTATGCACACCGACTTCCTTCGCGTAAGCCTTACGTGCTTCGTCAATGTCATATATTCCTGCAACCTCTAAGCCGTCAATGGTATCGATTGTTTCTCTGTGCCAATTGCCCATTCCTCCGAAACCAACAATACCAAGCATATAATTTGTACCCTTCATTCCTTTATAGCCTCCATATCAGTAAGTCAAATTTATTCTGCGGATGAAAAAGCTTTCTTCATTAAGCCCAGAACATCTCGCCCTTTGGTTCATATATTAATACATTCTTAAGGAAATTAATAGCTTTCACTAAACCTTCCCTACCGGACATTAAGCTGTCCTCATGCTCGATACTCAGTGCATGGTCATAACCTGCCATACGAAGCTCGGACACAATCGCCTTCCAATACTCCTCACCGTTACCGTAGCCAACTGCTCTAAAGATCCATGAGCGATTCATCTCATTGCCATAATGCCCTGTATCCAACACACCGTTCACAGCGGTATTATATTTATCGACCTTAGTATCCTTCGCATGGAAGTGGAAGATTGCTCCTGCCTTTCCAAGCTCACGAATGCTTGCACAAGGATCCATTCCCTGCCAAATCAGATGGCTGGGATCAAAATTAGCACCGATCTCCGGGCCAACCGCTTCACGAAGCTTAAGTAGAGTACTGGTATTATAAACACAGAAACCAGGATGCATCTCCAGCGCAAACTTTGTAACGCCATGCTCCTTAGCAAAGGCAACCTTCTTTTTCCAATAAGGAATTAAAACCTCATTCCACTGATAATCCAATACCTTTAGATAATCCTCCGGCCAAGAGCAGGTTACCCAGTTAGGCATTCTATCTTCCGGGCTTCCGCCAGGGCAACCGGAAAAGGTATTAATAATAGAAATTCCCAGCTTTTCTGCTAACAGAATTGCCTTAGTGAGATCCTCGTCAAATTTATCTGCCATCTCCTTCACAGGATGTACCATATTACCATGGCAGCTAAGTGCACTAATCTCTAAATTATAAGCCTTAGTGGTGTTCTTAAATTTCTCTAATTCCTTCTCATCATTTAATAATACATCCGGATCACAATGTGCTCTTCCAGGATATCCGCCACATCCGATTTCAACCGTCTGAACACCGTTTTGGGATAAAAACTCACAAGCCTTATCAAGAGACATGTCGCCTAAAACAACTGTAAATGTTCCTAATTTCATCGTCAAACCTCCAATTATCTCATTATATTGACATGATACAATCCCGTCATTTTTTTATCTATGCCTTTCTTGCTGAATATACATATGATTTTGCTATTTCCGTCCTATACCATCTTTTTAATTCCAAACATGGGAGGGAGCATAGCCATAATAATTGCGGAATAATCTACCGAAATTATTATAGTCTGTAAAGCCAACCGCTGCGGCCACCTCAGACACACTCATTTCCTTCTGCTCCAAGAGTCGATGAGCCGTCTTGAGACGAACCTCGTTAATATAATTTAGGGGACTTTTCCCTAGACTTTCCTTAAACAGGTGGCAAAAGCGGTACTCACTCAAAT
>JAEYXC010000308.1 GCA_023428655.1 Bacillota bacterium
TCGATTCGTATCCTTCATCAGCTCCTCAGAAATGGTGAAGTTCCCAGCCGTCATAAGATAATAGGAGCCATACAGTGGTTCATCCTCCGGGATTGCTTCATAATATCCACCGGTCTGAGAATTGAAGGTACCAAAATCATAGTACTCATAATCATCGGAATCAAGCAAGGGGCCAAAGGTATAATCTCTTCCGCCCACCCTACTGGTTGCACTGAAGATATCCATACCGGAATTTCCGTTTAAATCCTTCCCTGTTCTGTGTATCTCATTAAAGGCCTTCGAGAAGGTACGAACGAATTCATTCAGCTGCTCCATATAGTAGGGAATTCCCTTATAATTAATACTCTCACCGATGCGGGCATTGGCATCAATGGCATCTACCGTAACTTCATCTTCCAGTTCAAAGGTATAGATAAAATTCCCCGTATCGGAATCCTTAACCACCTCAAAGCCTGTGTAATGATAATCTCGGTTTCCTATGGTTACAATGCCGGTTTCCGGGATGTTTAATTTTTCTATGGAATTGATATTCGTATTAATCATGGTGACATAATTATCACCCGATTCCGCACTAATGGTGCCCTGAAGATTAAATTGATTATTTCCATCCCGCACCTCGAAAAGCGCTTGTAGCGTCCCCCCCAAAGAGGCGCTTCTGATATCAAAATCCTGTCCGTTATCCCACTTAATGTCATACAAACCATCAACATCATTCTGATTTGCCTTCTTCTCTCTGGGAACAACCTGCAGGGTATTGTAATTTTTATCCTCTACCAGTGTAATGCCGTCCAGCTTTACCACATAATTGGTAATACCGATACCGGCGCCTACCTTTCTCTCTGTAACGGATATATTGGCTATTTCCGAAAGCTCATCCACTAGCAGTGCTCGCTGATCACGCAAATCATTGGCAGCACCACCGGTTACCTCCAGCGTATTAATCTGTTTTGTTAAGGCAGAAATCTGTTGTGCACAGGAATTAATCTGATCCACCTTATTTCGGATTTCAAAATTACATTCCTCTTGAATGCTGTTCATATTACCGGATAAGGAGTTAAAATACTCCGCAAAGCTTTTCGCAAAATTAACCACCTGAGTACGAACATTCAAGCTGGAAGGATTCTTTGATAATTCCTGCAGGCTTTCGTACATTGAATTAAAGGTAGTCGTAAAGCCCTCCAGACTGACTTCATTAAAATAGCTCTCAATTTCTTGCATATAATAAGCTTTACCGCTATATTCGCCGTAAACAGTACTATTCTTCCAAAACTTTGAATCGTAATATTCTTCTCTTTTTTGCACAACTCCGGTTACACTGACACCGGTACCCGCCATACCGTAGGTAGAGTTTACCTTTAAGGCCTTCCCCGCCTTCTGCTCCATCACCTGCCTGGAATAGCCGTCGGTCTCTGCATTAGAGATGTTATGTGCCGTTGTATCCAACGCAGACTTATAAGCATACAATCCTGTCTGACCGATATTTAATCCAAAAAATGTTGATGCCATAATTCTCTCCAATCCCGAACCTGTTCTCGATACGAAGGCTCGTATTTACAATCCTTACACTCATCCTAAGTGCTCTTTCGAACTACAGATTCATAATCACATGCTCTAGCATCTCACTTACCACATTTACATATCGAGCGGATGCATTATAGGCATGCTGGTATTTGATCAGGTTGGTAAGCTCCTCATCTGAGGATACTCCCGTTATCTCCGTCCTCTGATTGTTGATGCTTTCAACCATAGCCGCCTGGTTTTTACTGATTGTATCATATTGCTCCCCTCGGTTTGCGATCTCCGAAATGAAGGAAGTATAATAATCACTAAAATTATATGAAGTTAAGGTATTCGGCGAAAGAGTGGCGAACGCCTCCTGCCACTGTGTAATCAGCTTCTTCGCCGTTTCAACATCATAATCCCCGGAGCCGGAATTGCTCGATAACGGAATGAGGGCATAATTTTGCATAATCGCCGGGTTTACCTCAATCTCCCCAAGGGTAAATAGAGAATAGTTATCCGCAGGATTTTCCTCATTATAGATTCTGGTAAAGATAGTATCCCCGTTCTCATTCTGATAGGTTATTTCTTCCCCATATCGCGGCATGGACTTTCGTACGAATAGGGCTTCCCCCCTTGTCCCATTACTATCCATACCAACCGGAGCATTTTCAATATCCAATACCTTGATCACAGATCCATCCGCTTCGGTAATTTCCTTATTCGGACTTAAGATATCATTGATCGTAGTTACTATACCGTGAATTAATTGGTCAAACTGTGCTTGGGTCGACATAACAATGGATGAATTGATGGTATTATTATAATCGATTACTGCAACCCGATATAATGCATCGGATTCATAATTCTCTCTTTTGGGAATATCGGTATAATTCGCTTGCTTATTGCCTCTTGCAGTCAACAGCCCCTTCAAAGAACCGATATCCGTATTATCCTCGGAGGAGGCCACACGGCTCATGTTAAATACGTCCGCATTCCCAAATGCAACCCACACCGGTTTTAACATATCGGAGTTTTCACTCACCTTAGCGGTATCCATCTTGAAGGTCATATCCTCTGTAACAAAGGGTACTCCCTCCAGATTAACATTTACAATTCCTACGGCATTTTCCTTATAGGTAATGCGAGCCATCTTACCCAGCTCATCCAAGAGCTTATTTCGCTCATCACGAAGGTCATTGGCATTTTCCACTCCGGTGCTTTCATACTGACGAATTTTTAGGTTCAACGTCTTTATTTCTTCACCGATTTCATTAATTCGAGCAACCTGATCCTTAATCTGTGTATTCAGATTCACCTGGTAATCGTTCAGCTGCCTTGATATATTTTCGGATCGTTCAATAAAGGTTACCGCCGTCTGAATGAGGGAAGCTCTGGCTACCACACTATCCGGCTCCTTGGCAAGCTCCTGTAAGGAGATCCAAAATTCATTCATCGTAGCCTGAAAGGCTTCTCCCTCCAGCTCACCAAATAACCCTTCTATCTCTGCTACAGCCGTATATTGTGCATCATAGAAGGCTTCTCTGCCGATCTCCTGACGATAGGACTGATCTAAGAAGGTGTCCCTTACCTGTTTTACGGCAGCAAAATCAGCTCCTAGGCCCTTAATCATGGGCGAGATATAGGAGTCACCTAATTTTATATAATTAAAGTCGGTCAACACTGCCTGCTGTCTTACATAGCCGGCGGTATCAACGTTGGCTAAATTATGCGAAGTTACATTCAAAGCCGCCTGACTTACATTCAAGCCGGACGTACCGATATATAAGCCACTCATTGAGCCCATAATCCACACCTCACCTGTCTCTTACTGCTTCGCATCGAACATCCCTGTTCTGGAAGCTAGGGTCTCATATTGAGCAGCACCCTTTGTGTAAGTATTATTCCCCGGCGACATCCTTGTGCTTTGAATAAAATTCATATTGAATTCTATCATTTCTAGGGATTGTTGTATTAATGATTTATTACGATTGTTAATTTCGACTAATCTTTGAATAGTACTCTGTAGATTATCATGTATTGTTGAAAGGGCTTTTTGCTCCTTTGGTTGCTTTTCCATTAATCCGATCAAGGTCCTTAACGTAAACTCTCCGTCCTTACGATTGATAAC
>JAEYXC010000310.1 GCA_023428655.1 Bacillota bacterium
TCTTCCTTGGATACCAGATCATCATGCCGATAGGACCAATCATAATATTGGACCATATTAATATGGAACTTACGCAGAGTGCTGACATCCGTACAGTCCGTCCCATCCTCGGTATGAAAATCACTTAAGAAGCCGTAACGGATTGCCCTCGTACAATCGGATACGACATCAAAGGCGGTGTGACCTTGTAGGAACGGTTCTCCCTTCAAAAATACCGTAAGCAACACACCAAAGCCACCAAATTCTGTGTCCATTCCATCTATTTCAAACTCACTCACCCGGTTGGTTATTTCAAAGGTACCTTCATAAACAAGCTTCTGAAGTCTTGTGATGCGTAACATGGCAGATAAATTCTGTGGGGCCGGGTCATCATATTCGAGGATTAATTTTATTGGTTCTCCGGTTATATACTGTGCCTTTTCCGGATATAGATCAAGTATAGCTTTTTTGTTCATACTATGCTCCTATCTTTCTATGTAGGGGTGATATCCCATTGATTGTCTAGGGCACCCTTATATTAGCGCTTTCGTCAAGTTACCCCTTTAAGGCTCCATCCGTTAGACCCTTAATTAGGTTCTTCTGAAATAATAAAAATGCAAGGATAACCGGAACGATGGCGATCACAGCAGTGGCAGCCATCAGATTCCATTTTGCGCCTGCGAATTGTTGAAAATATACGGATAATGCCTGAGGAACATTATGCTTTCTGCTGTCCTGTAAAAAGAACACGGCTTGAGAATAGTTGTTCCAGATTCCAAAGCCATTTAATATTACAATGGCCGATATGGAGGGCTTTAGCAGGGGGAAGATAATCCTCCAAAAGGAGGAAAACCAGGAGCAACCATCAATAATAGCAGACTCCTCAATCTCTCTGGGCAATGACCGGATGTAACCATGAAACACAAAAACGGATTGCGGTAGCGCGATCGTCGCACATACCAAAGCCATTCCCCATAAGGTGTTAATGGCCTTAATATCTATCATTAAGGTATATAGAGGTACCGTGTTGATAATTCCCGGTATCATCATACAGCTGATTAATATTCCAAAGATCAGTTTGTTAAAACGGTAATTGAATCGTGCAATGGTATAAGCAGCCATTGCTCCTAGAAGGATAATAACGCTGATTGCCAGTATGGTAATGATTGCTGAATTAACCATTGCAGTTCCGATATTCGATTTAATCCAGCCCTCAACATAATTATAAAAGTAGAAATCCGGTATCAATATATTCCCCTCATAGAATACCCTTTTGGGGGTATTCAGTGATAAAATCAGTAGGACAAGAAAGGGGATTAAGCATAATGTGCATATCAATGCAATACATAGATATCGGAATAAACTCGCTGCTCTTCTCATATTACTCCTTTCTTAATCCATCGCTTTTGTTTTGGTCAACCGCATTGAAATCAGCACCGGGACCAGGATGATAAAGAACATAATGATTGCAACGGCGGTAGAGTACCCGGTTTTGCTCCCATAGCACATACGCATAATATAGATGCTGAGTGTCTCTGTGGAATATCCGGGGCCGCCTCCGGTTAAGGACATAACAATGTCAAATACAGACAGGGAACCGATAATATTCGTTACTACATTGATCCGGATGGAGGGTATTAATAAGGGGATGGTTACGAACCGGAATCTTCCAAGGGAGGAGGCACCGTCCATCTTGGCAGCCTCGTACAATTCACCCGGAATAGCCTGAAGTCCCGCCAGATAGATTACCATAGTCATACCGGCGTATTGCCATACATTAACTAAGACAAGGACCAGCATGGCGGTAGCATAGCTTGTGGTCCAGTTACCGAATAAGGAGGCCTTGCCCATATTGTCCAGTACGTGATAAATAAAGCCACGTCCCGGCTGTAGCAGCAGGTACCAGATATATCCCATAATTAACGGACTGATAATTGCGGGAAGATAGATGATCATTCTTGCAGTGCCTTTTCCCTTGATTTTACTGTCCATAAGTAATGCATAGCCCAGACCTACGATATTCAGTAGTGGAGCACTTCCAAGGGCAAATAGCAGTGTTGTCCGGATATTATTGAGTGCTCTGGTATCCTTAAAAAACGCAATAAAGTTATCCAGACCGACAAATGCAGCCTTGCTGATACCGTCCCAATCCGTCAGACTCATGCCGATACCCTTTGCCAGTGGATATAGAAAGAAGACGGAAAACAATGCAAAGGCAGGAAGAGCCATGAAGGTATGTAGGCCTATTTTCTTTTCTCTCATATAACAAAAACCTCCATAATCAAAGGAAGCTGTTACAAAACATTCTCAGCCAATTATAATTGGGTATTGTTTTGTAACAGCCCCTCCATTCGTCGTCTAATTAATTCATTCCATCATCCCAGGCCTTTTGATATGCAGCTGCAAATTCTGCAGCAGTATAGTTGCCAGCCAATAGTTCCTGAACCAAACGTCCAGCATCATCACCGGAAAAGCCAGCGGGTTTTTCGTTGGTAAAGCCAATGTTAACCGCACTATTTACGGCAGCGCTAACCTCAGTTACAATATTTGCATTCGCCCATTCTGCATTAACATCCGTGAATGCACTGGGAGCCTTTGAGGTCTCGCTGTATTTCTTTTGATTCTCCGCATTGAATAAGAAGTTCAAGAATTCAATGGCTTCTTCCTTATACTCAGTTGTTGCAGAAATGGAATACCCGGAATCCTCTGCGCTCAAAACCACAGCCTCGGAATTTGGCATATAGGAGGGATAAGGTGCAAAGCCAATCTTATCGGCCATATCCGGATTAGCCTCCAGAAGGCTGGATAATACCCACATACCATTGCTTAGCATGGCTGCTCTTCCATTGACAAAATCCTGTACACAGTTATCACTGGTTGCCGTTAATACATCCTCATTGATTAAGCCCTGAGCCTGTAAATCAAGAAGATTTTGAGCAAATACAGCCATAGGGCCATCTGCAGCACCAAAATTAAGCTTCGCGGTGTCATTACTCAGCATCGCCTTTTTTGCCTCCACTGCACCCAGAGTTGATTTGATATAGCCATGGGGAATGAACTCGATTAAATGTCCCAAATGCCAAGCCTCATTACCAAAGATAAACCAAGGGGTGACTTCAGGCTTTGCAGCTTTGATTGCTTGTAGGTTCTGTACGAACTGGTCCCAGGTCGTAGGTACCGTCAAGCCAAGCTCCGCATAAATCTCCTTGTTATAGAAAAAGCCTGCCATAGTCATGTTGGTACATACACGGTATTGCTTTCCGGATACGATATCCGTGCAGGCAGCCTTCATGGCCGGGGTTAAGCGATCCCACCATTCGGACTGGTTGGACAGATCAAGATATTTTCCTTCATCCACATAGCCCTGCTCATAGGTTGTCATTATATCCGGTGCCTGATCTGCTGCAAATTTGATTTTAATAATATTGCTGGCATCCTTTTGATATTCCTGCTCCACGGTAATTCTATCCTGGGAAGAATTGAATTCATTGATAATTTCATTCATTAAGTCAATTGTTTCAATCTTTCCTGTAAAGAACTTCAGTGTTACATGCTCCGGTTTCTCAGGGGCTGTGTCTTCTGACTTTGTTGGTGTATTTTGTGACGTATCCGTCGTTGTCTCTGACTTTGGCGTCGTGTCATTATTGCTGTTTGCGCTACACCCCATTAGCATACCGCCAATCAGCACGCAGCTTAATAGGATGGATAAGCATTGTTTCATTTTCATAAGAAATACCTCCTCTTTTTTTTATATATTAACCTTAGCATCGATCGCAGGGAACTTAAATACCACATTCTTTTGGTTTGAGTGCGGGTTTATTGGATATGCTAATCCGCACTTGTACTGGTAATTTATTATCAGTATAATGGAAGCAGATAGGGATGCCAATAATCATTTGCTGAGATGGGAGACTTCATATGCCGAAGAATTCTTTATTATCCTATAAGGATTGGAGCTTTAAAAAGAAGCTATTAATCATTATTTCCGGTCTAATTATCGCGATTGTAATTCTCATCTCTACCTCGAATTATATCTTATATTCGAGGAATTTTGCAAAGCAGACGATGAATCAGACCCAGCAGATTATTGAACAGGTATCGATAAATATTGATACCTATCTGGAGGAATTATTTCGTTTGAATCTATCTCCTTATTATGATGATGAAATTATGAAGGAGCTGGAGCAGGAATACGTCACGAAGGTCTCGAGCCTTAGCAGAAAGCGGAGCATTGAGAACTTCTTGGCCTCCGTCATGACTCTGCCAAGAAGTGAAATCTTGAGGGTATACATATTGACGGAAGCGAATCTGTATTCCTACATAAGAACTCCCTATGATATGAAGGATTATAATAATTATAAAGAGACGACATGGTATCAACAGGCGATGTCCTCCTCCAAGCCGGTCTTTATACCAATTCATTCCGAGAAGGTATTTGGCGATAAGACTACTCAGATCATCTCCGTTGCACAGAGAATTCGGAGTAAGGAGGATAATTCAAAGGTTTTGGCAGTGATTAAGGTTGATGCGGATTATTCGGGAATTAAGTCGATTTGCGATCGGGTTCAGCTCAGAGAAAAGGGCTCCCTCTTTATTATTGATGAGAATAAAAACCTGGTATATCAGAATAACCAGCTGGATAATAAGGATATTATTGAGCAGCTTCGTATCGAGGAATTCTGGAATGACAGTCATTATACCCAAAGAATCGATAAAGAAAAATATATAATTAATGTGGCTTCCTTAAGGTCCACCGATCTGAAGGTGATTGCAATCAATTCCTATAGTGAGTTGAATAAAGATGCAAGAGCAATTCGAAACCTGACCATACTCCTGGCCTTTTTGTGCACACTGCTTGCAGTCGGAATATTATTTGTGTTTGTTCAAAGGTTCTTAAAGCCCTTATTTAATATTGTCAGCTTAATGAAGCATGTGCAGAATGGGGATCTGTCCGTGCAGGTGGAAACAAAAAGTAATGACGAAATCGGTTATCTGGCCAGATCCTTTAATAAAATGATTCGGCGCATAACTGAGATCTTAGATAAAAATACACAGCTGGTGAAGGATGTTTACGAATCGC
>JAEYXC010000344.1 GCA_023428655.1 Bacillota bacterium
TTATGAAAGAGCTGGATCCAAGCATTGAGTTGGTTGCCTGCGGCAGCTCCAGCCTCTTCATGTCCACCTTCGGTAAATGGGAGGCTACGGTATTAGAGCATACCTATGATTATGTGGATTATATCTCCCTCCATAATTATTATGGAAACCGTGATAACAATACCAGAAATTATCTTGCATGCTCCGTTGATATGGATAACTTTATCAAATCCGTTATCGCGATTTGTGATTATGTGAAAGCCTTCAAGCATTCGGATAAAACAATTAATTTATCCTTTGATGAGTGGAATGTATGGTTTCATAGCGATGATGCGGATAAGAAGCTGGAGCGCTGGCAGATTGCTCCTCATCAATTAGAGGATATCTACAACTTTGAAGATGCCTTGGTGGTTGGATGTCTTCTCATTACCCTGTTAAAGAACTGTGACCGCGTTAAAATGGCCTGTCTGGCACAGCTGGTCAACGTAATTGCACCCATCATGACAGAGAACGGAGGAGCAACTTGGGCTCAGACAATTTTTTATCCCTTCATGCATACTTCGAATTATGGAAGAGGCATTGCCTTTGTTCCCGTAGTAACGAGTGAGAAGTATGATACGGATCGTCTTAAAAATGTGCCGTACGTTGAGACAATCGGAGTATTGAATGAAGAAAAGAGTGAATTAACCGTGTTTGCTGTCAACCGTTCCTTAGAAGAGGGAATTGACCTGGAGATTGATCTGCGTGATTTTGCAAATGCAAAGCTCATCGAACATATTGTGCTCGAAAATGATGATATGAAAGCGGTCAACTCCTTGGAGAATCCGAATAATGTAGTGCCTCATAAGAATGGAAAGACTAAAATCGACGGTGATATGGCAACGGCAACACTGAATAAACATTCTTGGAACGTAATACGCTTCCAGGTATAAACATACGCGTTTGTATAAATGCAATAGGCTGGTGATGTGAGTCTGGTTCTCGCATTAAGCTCATTATGCTTACGCGCCAATAAAGGGCTGTTACAAAAGGTATGGTATCATTGAACTTGCGTTTTGCAACAGCCCCTTGGATTCTTAAAATGGAGGAATGAAGATGGAAAAGGCTAGATTAAAGCTGGACAGGGATTTTAGGATCGGGAACGTGGATAAACGTATCTTTAGTACATTTATCGAACCGATTGGGGACATTGTATATGGTAATTTGTATCATCCGGAGCATCCGAGTGCGGATGAGCAGGGTTTTCGTCAGGATGTAATGGAATTGATGAAGGGGCTTGGATCGGCTGCAGTAAGGTATCCCGGAGGTAATTTTGTATCGGGGTATAATTGGAGGGATGGAATTGGACCGAAGGAGAAGCGTCCTGTCCGTTACGATAAGGCATGGAAACGAATTGAGTCCAACCAGATGGGAATTGATGAATATACGGATTGGGTTAAAAAGGTAGGCTCCGAACCAATGCTGGCGGTTAATCTTGGAACCGGAACAGCGGAGGAGGCCTCCTATGAGATTGAATATACTAATCTGGAGGGCGGTACCTACTTCAGCGACTTAAGGAAGGCGAACGGTCATGAAGCTCCTCATCAAATAAAGCTGTGGTGCTTAGGGAATGAAATGGACGGAACCTGGCAGATGGGAGAAAAGACAGCGAAGGAATATGGTAGAGTTGCCTATGAGGCTGCAAAGCAAATGCGTGCCGTGGATCCGGGCATTGAGCTGGTGGCTTGTGGCAGCTGTGCCAATGATAAGTCCCATCCCTCCTACCCGGAATGGGACCGCATGGTACTTGAGGAATGCTATGATATGGTGGATTATCTTTCCCTGCACCGTTACTATAGCTATGATCCTGAGGCAATCAAGGGTACCATGTTTCCGGCACAGTTTACAGTGGAAGACCTACCGTGTATTGCAAAGGATATGTCGCAATTCATTGATACCGTATGTGCTGCGGCAGATTATGTAAAGGGACTCAAATATTCGGATAAAACCATCCATATATGCTTTGATGAATGGGGTGTTATCTCCAGTCAGACAGCAAAGGCCAAGGGTCTTGATTGGAGTGAGAGAAAATTACCGGAAAAGGGAAAACGTGTGGAAGGAATGAATGTAATTGATGCTGTTTTATTTGGCAGTATATTAATCACCTTCCTTAATAAGTGTGACCGTGTTAAAATTGCTTGCCAATCGATTACGATTCCAAGTATGATAGGAGCAAAACCGGAGGGTGGAGCCTTTAAGCAGACTACCTATTATCCATTCCAGCAGGTGGCCGCCTATGCTAAGGGAGTGGCTCTGCAATCCGGTTTACATAGCCCTACAAAGAAAACAGATGGCTATGGAGAACAGCCCTATGTTCAAACCGCTGCTGTCTATGAGGAAGAGAGCGGTATTCTAACCGTATTTGCAGTCAACTTAGGTCTTCGTGATGAGGTAGTTTTGGAGGAGGCTTACCAGTTCGACGGGGTAGAATTATTCTCCCATCTTCAGCTTCAAGATGAGCAGCCTCTTGCTATGAATACACTTGATAATCCGGAGAGAGTGGTTCCTAAGGAAATGGAGCTTACGCAGCAGGTGGTATTACCGCCTCTTAGTTGGAATGTACTGCGCTATAGGGTGAATAAAGGCTCAGTATAAAGTAAAGTAGGATGGAAGAGGCATTACGGTAAAACCGATATACTTACATAAGGAATCACTCGGTAAAAAGTAACTATGAGAATGGACGTATTACGTTAATAGGAAAGGAACGATAGGAATGAGTAAGCTGTGGTATGATAAACCCGCTGGCTGCTGGGAAGAGGCTTTACCCATTGGCAATGGGCGCATGGGAGCGATGATTTATGGCAATGTGAAGGCAGAGCGTATACAACTCAACGAGGACAGCGTATGGTATGGAGGTTATGTTGACCGTAACAATCCGGATGCCCTTAGAAATCTACCCAAAATCAGAGAAATGCTCCTGAACGGACAAATACCCAGAGCGCAGGAGCTGATGACCTATGCCTTATCAGGAATCCCTCAGAGTCAGAAGCCTTATCAGACCCTAGGAGATCTGACCTTAAGCTTTAAGGATATGGAAGGTGAGCATACGGAATATGAACGATGTTTATCCCTTGATGATGCGCTTCATACCATGCAGGTTAAGGTAGGGGAGAACGTTTTCAGAAGAGAGACATTCTTGTCGGCGGTGGATGATGTAATGGTGATGCGTATGACAGCGGGGGGAAGCCATAGGCTCTCCTTCTCTGCCTTATTAACCAGAGAACGGTTCTATGACAGTGTGTTTGGTGTTGCTTCAGATACCATAATGCTGAAGGGAGACCTCGGTAAAGGTGGCCTGGACTTTGCCATGATGCTGAAGGCGGTTGTAGAGGGAGGAAGCTGTGAAGTAATTGGAGAGCATCTGATTGTTAGGAATGCAGAGGCAGTAACCTTATTCTTTACTGCAGGAACTACCTTCCGTTTTGAGGATTTGAAGAGGCAGCTCAATGAGATTTTAAGTAAGGCAGCGAATCAATCCTATGAGGGATTGAAAGCCCGACACATAGCCGACTATAAAGGTCTCTATGATCGAGTTTGCTTTGAGCTGGAGGGTGTTAACGAATACGAGGAGCTGACCACTTCAGAGCGTTTATTGAATGCAAAGCATGGAGAAGTAGACCGGGGAATGGCAAAATTGTATTTTGATTTTGGCCGCTATCTCCTCATTGCTTGCAGCAGGGATGGGTCGCTTCCTGCCAATCTGCAAGGGATATGGAATAAGGATATGAGCCCGGCCTGGGATTCAAAATATACAATTAATATCAATACACAGATGAATTATTGGCCGGCTGAGGTATGTAATCTGTCAGAATGCCATAAACCCTTGTTTGATCTAATCAAAAGAATGGTGCCAAATGGCCAGAAAACAGCCAAGGTTATGTACAATTGTCGTGGTTTTGTGGCTCATCATAATACGGATATATGGGGAGATACAGCGGTACAGGACCATTGGATTCCCGCCTCATACTGGGTAATGGGTGCTGCCTGGTTATGTACTCATCAATGGATGCACTATGAATACACCCAGGATAAAGAATTTTTGAAGGATGCATTCCCAATTATGAGAGAGGCGGCCCTCTTTTTCCTTGATTTCTTAATTGAGGATGGAGGATTTCTTAAGACCTGCCCTTCCGTATCTCCGGAAAACACTTATATTCTTCCGAGTGGCGTACAGGGAGCGGTTACCGTTGGTGCCACCATGGATAACCAAATACTACGGGATTTGTTTGAGCAATGCCTAAAGGCTGCTGAAATATTAGAGATAAGGGATGAATTAAATGAGCAAATCAAGGCTGCCCTTAATAAGCTTGTGCCGACGCGAATTGGAGCACGAGGAAATATTATGGAATGGGCGGAGGATTACGAGGAGGTAGAACCCGGTCATCGGCATATATCCCACCTTTACGGTCTTCATCCCTCCACTCAGATTACCATGGATGATACACCGGAATTAGCAGAGGCAGCAAGACGTACTCTGGAGCAAAGATTAGCCCATGGCGGGGGACATACCGGCTGGAGTCGGGCTTGGATTATCAATCTTTATGCAAAGCTCTGGAACGGGGAAGAGGCCTATCATAATCTGGAGCAGTTAATCTCAAAATCCACATTACCTAATTTGTTTGACAATCATCCTCCCTTTCAGATTGACGGTAATTTCGGTGGTACAGCTGCAGTAGCAGAGATGCTGGTACAGAGTACGGAGCGTAGAATTATCCTACTGCCAGCATTACCACAGGTATGGAGGTCAGGAAGCATCAAGGGACTGTGTGCACGTGGTGGTGCCCAAATATCTTTGGAATGGAAGGACGGACAATTAACGAAGGGTTCAATCAAAGCAAAGCATAGACTTAAAACGGATGTTGTCTATAAGCAAAAAAGATGGAATATATCACTGGAGGCAGGAGAGGAAATGGTTCTTTTGTAGCGAGTTGAGTTATAAATAACAGGTTTCTTCCATATAATTTAAAGAGGACGAACAAGGCATGATGTTATGGATAAGCTTGTGATACATAACCATTATAAGGAACAAAATGAAGTTAAGAGAGAGCATGAGATTATCCGGATTATCATTCGGTTAATCATGCAAAAAATTACCGGAAGGTAAAAGAGGTCTGAGCTTGATCTGCTTATATTATAGAAGAAACATACTATAAGTAAGTGGAGGTTCAGCCTCTTTTTTGTCTCATAGGAAATTGCGTCCTATAAGACAAAAGCCCTCCGGGCAGGATGCGCACCTCGCGGTATGGTATTTATTGCTTCGCAATCCGCTCGGGCGCAAAAAGTGTCAGACTGCTGACACTTTGTTCTATAGAAAGGGGGCAAGATGGATGGATAGGGTAGCAATTTACTGCAGATTGTCAAAGGAGGATGTGGATAAGCTGAAGAAGGGTGATGACAGTGAAAGCATTCAAAATCAAAAGATGCTTCTACTGGATTATGCAAGAGAGCATAATATGTCGGTCTACCAGATTTACAGTGATGATGACTGCTCCGGTACGGATAAGGACAGACCGGAGTGGAACAAAATGCTAAGGGATGCAGAGCAGGGAGAATTTAATATCATTCTCTGTAAAACACAGAGCAGGTTTACCAGAGAGCTGGAGATGGTGGAAAAATATATTCATGGCTTATTTCCGGTATGGGGCATACGCTTCATCAGTATCGTGGATCAGGTGGATACGAATATGGAAGGGAACAAAAAGGCTAGGCAGATTAATGGTCTGATCAACGAATGGTACCTTGAGGATCTATCAAATAACATTAAGGCGGTATTTCGAAAGAAAATGGAGGCTGGTCAATTTCTTGGTGCCTTTGCACCCTATGGTTATAAAAATGCTCCACAGGATCGGCATAAAATAATCATTGATGAGACGGCAGCAAAAATAGTAAGACAGATTTATAACCTATATCTTGAGGGCTACAGTATCAAAAGAATATGCTACCTACTGACCGAATTACAAGTTCCTACTCCGACCGCCTATAAGCAAAGCTTGGGTTATTCTTATCAAAATCCGAATGCCAAAGCTGCCACGACTAGACTGGGAGTATGGGCGCCAACCACTGTAAGAAGTATTTTGACTAACTCCACCTATATCGGTGTCCTAACACAGGGCAAAGAAAAAAAACTAAGCTACAAGAGCAAAAAAGTGGTCAGAGCGCCAGAAAGAGATTGGGTTGTCAAAGAGAATAATCATGAAGCAATCATTGACAGAAATACCTTTGATCAGGTACAGAAATTACTGGCCTCAAAAAGAACCGTCAGCGGGGACGCAAAGGGAAATGGGAAGCGGAAGGCTCATTGCTTGGCCGGCAAGGTAAAATGCTCGGATTGCGGCTCCAGCTTAATTAAATCAGGCGGAGGAAGCGCTCAAGAAAGTCGCTACTTGCGCTGCCAGCTAGCGAGCAAAACAAGAAATAAGCTATGCACACCTCATTCCATTCGTTTCAATCTCTTAAAGCATATCGTTGCAGAGGAAATAAGAAGGAGCATTTATTCTGTACTGAATGAGGAGAATGCGAGATATCTGGAGGATAAAATCGATGCGATCTCCGATGTTAAGAATACAATTGAGGCGAAGGGAAGGGAGCTTATGAGAATAAAGCGGGTGATACAGAATAATAAGGATGCCCTATCCTCGTTGTATTTGGATAAAGTTAAGAAGATTGTCACAGAAACGGAATATATGATTCATAAGGTGAAATTCAATAATACAATTCATGAACAACAGACAAAATACAATGAGCTCAAGGATGAAATAGAAGAGCTTAAGGCATTGCATGAAAAAAAAACGGATGCAAGGACCTTGGTTCAGAAGTATGTGGATTTCGAGGAGCTGACAAGTGGTCTCGTAGTGAATTTCATTGATCATATCAAGGTTGGGGAAAAGGATATGGATGGTAATCAGGATATTCATATCTACTGGAATATATAATTGATTGTGCTTATGATATTTTTCGGATACCCAACCCATGTGGCAGGAATTGCGGCCGGCAACGGCAGAGCCAGCAACGGTCTATATCGTGGGGTGGCTTCACGGAGTGATCTGCTTATTGTGAAGCTTGGAGCCTCTGTGGGGTCTTCCTTCCCCAGAACCTCACAGCTGATGGAGGGGATCGATTTTGTGGTTAAGTATGGTATCGCTCTTCGTAGACCGGTGGCGATTAACATCAGCTTTGGCAATAATTATGGCTCTCATACGGGAAGAACCTTGA
>JAEYXC010000345.1 GCA_023428655.1 Bacillota bacterium
CCGATTCCGGTAAGACCACCAGTGCAGAGGTTACCGCTATTCTTTCCGATGCCTATGAAAATGTAGCATTCGGTGAGAAGGAACCGGCAGAAGAAGCAAAAGAAGTTGTTGAATTAATTAATGATTATTTAGCAGCACAATAACTGATTACTTAATTTTATAAAATTCTTCTAGGAGAATGGGATATCTCTTATGGGGATATCCCATTTTTAAACAAGCGAGGTGATAGGGAATGAGAAGTTCGAAAATTGCGAAAAGAGGTCATAAGGCTTATATTTATATATTACCTTGGTTGATTGGTTTGGTTGTATTACAATTATATCCTTTTGTAGCTTCATTAGTATATTCTTTCACAGATTATAATGCATTCGGAAAAATGAACTTTGTTGGTCTGGATAATTACATCCGACTATTTACAAAGGACAAAGAGTTCTATAAATCCCTGGGAGTGACAATTAAATATACCTTATTAACGGTTCCGGGAAAAATTATTTTATCTTTAGTAATAGCAGTTATGCTTAATAAGTCCAGAAAAGGCATTGGTACCTTGAGGACAATCTTCTATCTACCGTCCCTTTTTGGTGGAAGTATCGCAGTAGCATTGCTTTGGAGGCTGCTGTTCATGGATAACGGCTTTATCAATGCAATCCTCAATATCTTTGGAATTGCTCCCATATCTTGGTTCGGCGATCCTAAGGTTGCTCTGATCACACTTAGTTCGTTAGAGGTATGGCAGTTCGGTTCTTCCATGGTAATGTTCCTTGCTGCACTGAAGCAGGTTCCTCAGTCACTTTATGAAGCGGCGGGCATTGACGGAGCGAATAAGGTAAAAACCTTCTTTAGCATTACATTTCCACAGATTACACCAATTTTATTCTTTACCATCATCATGCAGACGATTAACGCGCTGCAGAACTTTACATCAGCATTTGTCATTACAAAGGGTGGACCGGTAAAATCTACATATATGTTGGGATTAAAGCTTTATAATGACGGTTTCGCTTATCATAAAATGGGATATGCAAGTGCTTCGTCCTGGATTATTTTTACGCTAATCTTAGTGATTACTTTAGTCCTGTTCGGAACTCAGAAATATTGGGTGTTTTATGAGGATGAGACTAAATAATTCCATTCGAAATGGATTAAATATGCTGATGAAAGAAGGCTGAAATATATGAGTAAAAAAACGAAAAAGAATATACACGAGGCTTTTGTTTATGCTCGTTTTATCATTTTAGGTTTAATTATGATTTACCCCTTAATCTGGATGTTCTTTGCAAGCTTTAAATCCAACAATGAAATATTTGGATCCCTTGCATTGCTTCCAAAGAGCTTTAGCATTCAGCCCTTTATCGACGGCTGGAAAAGTGTTGGCGGATTGACCTATGGTACATTCTTTCTTAACACATTTAAATTAGTATTGCCGACTACCTTATTCACGATTATATCAAGTACCCTTGTGGCATATGGTTTTACCCGCTTTGATTTCAGGGGAAAGAAATTATTGTTTGGAATTTTAATTTCAACCCTGATGCTGCCTAATGCGGTAATTATTATTCCCAGATACACCATCTTCAAGACACTGGGAGCACTTGATTCCTACTGGCCCTTTTATTTATCAGCAATATTTGCTTGCTATCCTTTCTTCACCTATATGCTGATACAATTTATGAGAGGATTGCCGGTTGAGCTGGATGAGTCAGCTTATATGGATGGCTGCGGAACCTTTAAGGTGCTGTATCGAATATTATTACCCCTGCTTAAGCCGTCATTATTTTCTGCCGCCCTATTCCAGTTCTTATGGACTTACAATGACTATTTCAACTCCTTGATTTATATTAATACGGTAAAGAAATTTACTGTGTCACTTGCACTTCGTCTCTCTATTGATGCAGAGACTGTGGTACAATGGAACCAAGTAATGGCAATGGCATGCGTAGCTGTCATTCCGGTGGTGATCTTGTTCTTCGTTGCTCAGAAGTACTTTGTAGAGGGTATCTCAACAACCGGTTTGAAGGGCTAGTAAGCACAGGAATATATTTAAAGTGAAGGAGATTACACTATGGCTTATGCGACGAATCCGATTTTAACAGGCTTTAACCCGGATCCCTCCATCCTTAGGGTGGGTAATGATTATTACATAGCAACCTCAACCTTTGAATGGTTTCCGGGAGTACAAATTCATCATTCCACCGATTTAATTCATTGGGAATTAATCTGTCACCCTCTGGAAAGGCTTTCTCAGCTGAATATGATCGGAGAGCAGAGCTCCTGTGGTGTATGGGCTCCATGCTTATCCTACAGCAATGGCCTATTTTATCTTATTTATACGGATGTAAAGTCTTTCCTTGGTATGTTTAAGGATACCCATAATTATCTTGTGACAGCAGAGAATATCATGGGGCCTTGGTCGGAGCCGATCTACTTAAATTCCAGCGGCTTTGACCCATCCTTATTCCATGATGAGGACGGAAAAAAATACGTGCTGAATATGCTGATGGACTACAGGAGCTGGAAGACAAAATTCGGCGGTATCCTATTGCAGGAATATTCAGAAGAGAAGAAAGCATTGGTTGGTGAACCGATCAATATCTTCAAGGGAACCCAGCTTAGATTGACAGAAGGACCTCATATCTATAAGCATGATGGCTATTACTATCTGATGACGGCAGAAGGTGGGACCGGCTATGAACATGCGGTAACTATGGCAAGAAGTAAGAATATAGAGGGTCCCTATGAAGTAGATCCCCTTAATCCTATCTTAACCTCCTACCATACCCCGGACAATCCTCTTCAGAAAGCCGGACATGCCAGCCTTACGCAGGCCCACAATGGAAAATGGTATCTGGTGCATTTATGCGGCAGACCCGTCGGAGAAGATCGACTATGTATTCTGGGTCGTGAGACAGCCATCGAGGAGGTTGTATGGAAGGATGGTTGGCTGCGACTGGCAAATGGCGGCAATTCACCCAGTGAGAAAGTTGAAATCTTTGGAGCAACTGCCGATTCTACGGTAGAGAAGAAGTATCTAGTGGAGGACTTTGACCAAGCCACCTGGAGCAAACATCTACAGACGTTGAGGGTGCCCTTGGCAGAACGGGCCTCCCTAACAGAGCGTCCTGGCTACCTGCGTCTGTATGGCAAAGAATCCTTTACCTCCTGTCATCAGCAATCACTCCTGGCTCATAGGCAGCAGAGCTTTTATGTAGAAGCTACGACCAAAGTGGATTTTAAGCCAAAGAGCTTTCAGACCATGGCAGGTCTTGTCTATTATTATGATTCCCTAAGCTATTATTATTTATATATTACAGAAGATGAAGTGGCAGGAAGAGTATTAAGTATTATATCCTGCATTCTTGGTAAGGGTTCTCATCCCATCGGGGTAGGTATTTCACTACCGGAGGAGGGAGAAGTATATCTAAGGCTTACAACACAGAAGGACAAAGCATATTTCTCTTATTCCTTGGATAATGAGAACTATGTACAGGTTGGAAGGGAATTGGATGCAACTGTACTTTCCGATGATTATTATGCTGCTACAGGACATATTATGTTTACCGGTGCATTTATCGGCATCTGCTGCCAGGACTTGTCCGGTTGTGGAGCTTATGCAGACTTTGACTATTTTGAATATAAGGAACAGGGATAAGGGAGGTTGAATATGAGTTACAGTAAGGAACTGATTGATGATTTAAATCGTAAGGCAAGACAACTTCGTAAGGATGTTGTAATAAGTATAGGAGTTGGTGTTGCAGGGCATATTGGTGGCTCTAATTCTGCTGCTGATCTTGTGGCAGCGTTGTATTTTCATAAAATGAAGCATGATCCTAAGAATCCGAAGCTTCCGGACAGAGACCGCTTTCTTCTGAGTAAGGGGCATGTAGCAATCCTTCAGTATGCAGCATTAGCGGAAGCCGGATATTTCCCGGTGGAGGATCTTAAGAAGACGAAGGAGATCGGCTTCTATCTACAGGGACATCCGGATGTGCTGAAGACACCCGGGATTGAAGCAGGTACCGGATCCTTGGGTCAGGGCTTATCCATCGGCTTAGGTATGGCTCTTGGCTTAAAGCTTGATCAATTAGACAGCAAGGTATATGTATTGGTTGGCGACGGTGAGACGGCAGAGGGTCAGATATGGGAAGCTGCTATGGCTGCAAGTGTTTACAAGGCAGATAATCTGGTAGCAATTGTGGACCACAATAAGCTTCAGGCAAATGGAAGAATAGAGGACCGTTTTAACAGTATGCCATTAATCTCAAAATGGGAAAGCTTTGGCTGGAATGTTATTGAGATCGATGGTCATAACATGGAGGAAATCCTCACGGCATTAGATGACGCAGATAAAGTGAAAGGTAAGCCTACTGTAATCGTAGCGAATACGGTTAAAGGAAAGGGTGTAAGCTTTGCCGAAAATGTAGTTGGATATCATAACGGAATGCTGACACAGGAAACTTACGAACAGGCATTACAGGAATTATCTTAAGCGGGAGGATAAGAAAAATGGCATATACGAATCAAAGAATGGCGTATGGTAATACGTTAGTAGAGCTG
>JAEYXC010000370.1 GCA_023428655.1 Bacillota bacterium
TTGATCAGGGCTACATTGATTTAGCTAATTTCTATAAGAAGTGCTTTGATGAAGGCGTTGTTCCGGAGGTTGCTCTAGCAGGCTATGCTACGATGCAGGATTTCGGGGAAGAAAGTGTTGCAATGAAATTCTGCGGCTCCTGGGGTGTAGCACAGATTATTAATGAATATCCGGAGCTTGCCGATAAATTTGCGGTTGCAATTCCTCCGACAAATGATGGAAATCAAGATAAGGTACTGGCTACCAATGGTGGTTGGACCTATGTCATCGATGCAAAAACAAAGGTAGCGGAAGGTGCAGCAGATTACATAAGCTGGTTATTGGCAGAAGATATTGAGACCAGTGCTGAGTTCTTTGAGATTGCGAAGTATGCAAAGGCAGCACCTCGTAAGAGTGTTTCGGAATATCTGAATGCGAACGCAGGCGACAGCACTTGGGCGGAAACAGTGAACTATGTATCTGCACATGCAATTGCAGAGCCTACCTATCCTTGGGACATTTCCGTTGCAGTTGCGCTGATGTTTGAAAATACTGCTCTTGGTATGATGAGTGTGGAGGATGCAGCTGCTCAGGCAACCACAACCATTCAGGATATTATTAATAACCAAGGTCTTGCAGGGAAAAACCCCAAAAAGTAATGATTGGATGATACAAGAGTAAGTTAATCTGGAAGGAGTCGTTTCATCACATCTAGAAACGGCTTCTTCCGGTTGTGAATGAATGGACAGGAGGGGTTGTTATTTGAAGCAGAAAAAGATTCGTAACAGAGTAACAAATCTGGATAAAAGAGATATGAAAATAGCATATCTTATGCTACTTCCAGCAGTTGCTCTGCTGACGGTGTTCGTAATAATACCACTAATCGTTGCGTTTCAGAAATCATTTTTAGACTGGAATTATTATATTGATTCAGTTTTTGTTGGCATAGAGAATTACAAAATTATTATTAAAACAGTATATTTTCAAAAAGCAGTGGGCAATGCATTAAAGTTTGTTGTTGTACTGGTTCCTCTGATGCTGATTGTAGCATTTCTATTTGCACAGGTATTAAAATCCGTAAGTACTAAACTGGCAAGCTGGATTAAAACAGCGATCTACATACCGGGAATTATCTCGGGAATTGCCAGCTCCGTTATTTTTATCTTCATCCTGGATTATAAGGGTGGTATCATCAATCAGATTCTAATGAAGATTGGTGTAGGTCGTGTTGGCTTTCTCAATAATCCCTTTTGGGCCTTTGTAGCCATTATTCTTCCCACCCTATGGTTAAGTCTGGGAGGAAATACAATCTTAATGTATGCGGGATTAATGAATGTTCCTCAGGAATATTATGAAGCAGCCTCCGTTGACGGAGCCGGTGCCTTTAAGAAGATGATCTTTGTAACGATCCCTCAGATGAAGAATATCTTTGTCCTAATGTGCATTAACCTGACGGCGGGGACACTTCAGATGTTTGAGATTCCCTATATGCTTACAGGTGGTGGTCCCTCCAATGCTACATTGACTCCGATGCTCTATCTTTATAATAATTACAGAGATTTGAACAAGGGAATGGGCTACACCATATCCGGAGCAATTTTGATGATGGCGATTATTGCTATGATAAATTCGGTCGTATTCCTCGTTATCAAATCGGAAAAAAGTCTGGAAGGATAGGTGCAATGATGAATAGAAAAGCTATGGTTTTAAAAATATTATGCAGTATCTTTGCGATTGGCGTAGCTGCATTCAGCTTATTTCCTTTGGTATGGATGGTCTTAGCCAGCTTTAAAAATAAAAAGGAGGTATTAGCCACACCTCTAAAGATATTTCCGAAGGTTGTTACCATGGAAAACTATGAGAAGATCTTTTCGGATAATTCCATCTCCTTTTTCAGGTCCCTGGTTGTAACCTTTATTGTGGCAGTTACGGCAGTTGTTCTGTCATTATTAATCAATATGATGGCCGGATATGTATTTGCGAGAATGAACTTTTATCTGAAACGATTTATTTGGGTCTATTGCATTGTATCCATGTATATTCCCGGAATGACCATATTGTTAACCTCATTTTTGCTGGTACAGAGGCTGGGGATGTTAGATTCCTTGGCGGTGCTAATTCTGCCCGGCGTGGTAAGCGGTTATAATATTTTCTTTTTCCGGCAGTTTTTCCTGAATCTGCCCTCCAGTCTGGAGGAAGCAGCCATGATTGATGGTGCAGGGAGATTACGAATCTTTTTTAGTATCTTCATCCCCCTGTCCAAAGCACCCATGGTGGTATTAGGTGCGGGAACCTTCATTGGCTATTGGAATAGCTTTTTGTGGCCATCCATGACCATTTCGCAGCCAAAGTACATGCAGGTTATGCAGGTGATACGCTCCCTGAGGTCCGTGTATTCGACGAATTTTGGTGCGGTAATGGCTGGAACTGCCATTGCAGTAATACCGCCGATTATACTATTTTTTATTTTCCAGAAGCAGATTGTCAAAGGTGTTGTATTATCAGGCTTAAAATAAAGTTAAAATCAAGGAGGACTTACTATGAATTTTCATGCAGCTGATTTATCGAATATTATGCTTCCCAGAGAGGGAAAAAGAAAAAGAGAATCATCCTATGACCGTACCGGTGGAAACGATGATAGAATTTATGTAAAGCCAGGGGATACTGCAGTTATTGCAGACATTAAAGCACCCGGAATGATAACTCATATATGGATGACCATGATGAATGAGGGCTTTCAAGAGGAAAAATACAGCTTCCGTAAGGTCGTACTGAATTTCTATTGGGATAATGAGGAAGAGCCCAGTGTACAGGCTCCCATCGGCGATTTCTTTGGTATGGGCCATGCGATGAGCCGTAACTTTGTATCAGCACCGCTGCAGATGAGCCCGGAGGATGGTAAGGGCTTTAACTGCTGGTTCCCTATGCCCTTTAGAGAAAGAGCATTATTAACCGTAAAAAATGATAGCGATACCAATTTAATCCTTTACTACTATGTCGATTATGAGGAGTATAAGGAGCCTAAGGAGGAGTTGTTGCATTTTCATGCTCAGTGGAAAAGGGAGCTTCCTACAAAGGGTGTGGATGAGGATAACTTTAAAACCCATAGAGACTGGTGCTTCTCCGGTGAAAACACGACGGGTGAAGAAAACTATGTAGTGTTAAATGCAAAGGGAAGAGGGCATTATGTGGGAGCCAACATCAATATCCATAACCTCAGCACCAGCAATTTGTGGGACTGGCCCGGTGAAGGAGATGACATGATATACATTGATGGGGAGGAAAAACCGAGCCTCCATGGAACCGGAACAGAGGATTATGTTAACATGGCCTGGTGCCCGACTCAGGAATACTATGCGCCCTATCATGGGCTGATACTCGGTGGTAAAGAGAATTGGAAAGGAAAAATAACCTACTATCGATATCATATCCAGGATCCGATTATGTTTGATGAATCCATCAAGGTTACAATCGAGCATGGTCATGCTAATCACAGAAGTGATGACTGGTCCACTACCGCTTATTGGTATCAGACAGAGCCCCATCTGCCCTTTGGTCCCATTCTTCCGGTAGAAAAGAGACTTCCCGTTGATGAAGAAAAGCTAAGGTGGGATGAACAGGCATTTTAATCGGTTGCGATGATACGAATGACCGTATTATAGCTTCGCGGCAATTGTTATTGGATGGACTCCTTTCCATTTTCGTAGTTTTGTTATAACAAACTTATAAAGTGGTTAGGAGTTCTTTGTTTATATTGTGTGCAGGAACGGAGGAAAGATGATAAAAAAGTTGAAATATTCTTTTGTTATAATGATAATCACTTTGGTGTTTATTCTGCAAGGCTGCTCCAAGGAGTCAATTCAGCGGGAGCAGGAGGGGGAGAAAGCCTTGCCGACCAAAGAGGCTTCGGTAAGTGAGGAACAATCAGAGGATACGAAGGAGCAAGCAACCGATCAGTTCGATAAAGAAGAGGCGTCTGACAAAGAAGAAGAGAAGGACACAACGGATAATGCGACAGAGGAAGGTCAAGAAAAGAAACTGACAACCTCCGAGGCGAAAGCATTGGAAGCAATTCAGATTCTGGAGGGACACAGGACCAAAAATCTTACCTATGCGCCCTTATCCGATCCGGAGGATAACTATAATCTAAACATTGTAAAGAATGTACATATGGTAGCAGTGGAGACAGGAGAGTATTCCATTAACCAGACAAAGACCAAATTCGGAGTAGGCGGTACGGATCTTGGGATTTCCTTTAATCTGGGGGATACCACGTATATTGCCTTTGGTGATACCTTCCTTCATGAGGGAATGCAGCAACGCTGGAGGAGCAATGTTCTTGCTGTGACAAAGGATACGGATTATACCGATGGTATTCTGTTTGATTCTATGATTACCGTTCCGGGAAGAACCATAGCGAAGGAATTAATCCCTAGCCGTAAGATAGACAATCTTGAGATGACAACGATTCCCACCGGAGGAATAGCAATTGGGGAGACCTTATATATGTCCTTTATGTCAGTTCGTCATTGGGGATTGCCCGGTGAATGGGATTGTAATTATGGCTCCATCGCAAAAAGCGTGGATTATGGACAGAATTGGGATGTTATTAAGGAGCTGCAATGGCCGGGAGACAGCCATTTTTGCCAAATGGCACCGGTAATTATTGATGACTATGTCTACGTTATGGGAATTACGGGGGGACGCAGGGGGCCTGCCAAATTGATGAGGGTTCCCATCGAAAAATATGAGGATTTTGAAGCCTATGAATATCTGATGGGATATGCTTCTGACGGAACCCCCCTGTATGAAAAAGGGGAAGAAGCTATGTACGGGGCTTATAACCTTTTACCAAGAGCAGTTGGCGAGCTATCCATATTATATAGTGAATATTTGGAAGAATGGCTGGTTACCTATATCGATGGGACCGGAAATATCGTAATGAGGAGTTCAAAAAAAATAGACGGACCCTATTCAAAGCCGGTTATTGTAGTTGCTCAAAAGGACTTTCCGACACTGTACGGAGCATTTATGAACCCCAAATGGGTATCAGAGGATGGCACGAAACTCGGATTTTTTATGTCCCTGTTTGATCCGGTATACAATGTATTATTGATGGAATGTGAGCTGGAAAGATAAGGAGGTGGACATATGGGAGAGAAAATAATCAGAAGCAATACACAAAAATCGTATTCAAAGGAGGCTACCGCTGCAAAATTCCTGTTGGGAGGGATTGGAACCGGTAATATCTCCATTGGCTCCCGTGGGAATTTTACAGATTTTGAATTATTCGGACTTCCGAACAAGGGAATGGAATCACCCTATACCTTTTTCGCCTTGCGGACGGAGGATAGTAATGGGAGGGTGACGGCGAAGGCACTGGAGGGAGAGCTGGTACCGCCCTTTGATGGTTCTCATGGCTTTCATGCCTGGGAGATCGGTGGATTACCCCGGTTTCGGCAGACCTCAATGTGCGGCGAATATCCGGTGGTTTGGATTGATTTTTTCGATGAGGATATTCCACTGTCCATAACAATGGAGGCTTATACCCCATTTGTTCCCTTGGATGTTGAGAATTCCTCCATACCCTGTGGAATTATCAAATATAAGGTAAAAAATACTTCAGAGCTGGTTCAAACGGTCAGCGTGGCAGGCTCCTTTGCAAACCTATGTAATTACAGCGGACGGGATATTTGGAGCAAACCTCTTTTTCAGGGGATTAGTAAGAATACCTTTATTAATGAGAAGCAGGTTCGTGGTATTTCTTTTACAAGTGAAAGTAAGAAGCAGGATGAGCTTGAATATATGGATATGGGGTTGTTCACTACGGAGGAAGAGGTGTTTTACCGGGAATACTGGAACGAAGGTGCCTGGTGGGATGGACTCCAGGATTTCTGGAATGACTTTATGGAGGATGGAAGCCTTACCAATGACCGGGTCATCAAGGGGAAGGGTAACCGAATGCACCAAAGTGATATTAAAATTGGCTCCTTAGGAATGACGAAGAGAGTGGCACCGGGGCAGACTGTGGAGTTTCTATTTCTAATTAGCTGGTGCCATCCTTGGAGAATTCGCTCCTGGGACCAGTT
Organism: Bacillota bacterium; assembly: GCA_023428655.1. Taxonomy (GTDB): domain Bacteria; phylum Bacillota; class Clostridia; order Lachnospirales; family Lachnospiraceae; genus Mobilitalea. The sequence goes on from JAEYXC010000370.1 coordinate 6,069, forward strand.
ACAGGATTACAGGGAGAAGGAAAGAAAGCTGATCAAAAATTACTATGCATCACTATATCCATCTGCTTTGGATGCCGCCCGTTATGTAGTGGAACATTATGAGTGGCTGGAAGACCTGACAGCTAAGTTTCATAACAGCTTTTTTGCCAGCTCCTTTCCGGAATATGTTCTGGATGCTGTATCCAGTAATTTAACAGTTTTACGCAGTAATACCTGCTTTCAGGTTGAGGATGGTACGTTCTTTGCCTATGAAGGCTGCTTTCATATTGCGGGCTGCTGTGATGGTAACTGTACTCATGTATGGAATTATGCTCAGACACTGGCATACTTTTATCCTCAGCTGGAGAAATCCATGAGAAGAACTGAGTTCATGGAGGAGATGGATGAGGAGGGTGCGATGAACTTTCGTGCCAGAATCTATCTGCAGGATGAACCCTGGGAATTACCCCCTGCTGCGGACGGGCAGCTTGGGTGTGTGCTTCGCCTATATCGGGATTGGAAGCTGACCGGAGATACAGAGCATCTACATATGCTGTGGCCCTTCGCTAAGAGAACCCTGGAGTTTGCAAAAAAATACTGGGATGAAGACAAGGATGGTGCCCTAGATGGGCAGCAGCATAATACCTATGATATTGAGTTCTACGGTATGAATTCGATGATTAATTCCATTTACATCGCTGCATTAAAGGCGGGGCAGCAGATTGCGGAATATCTGGGTGAGGAGAAGCTGGCTAAGGATTATAAGGACACCTGGGAAACAGCAGCAGAGATTGTGGACAGAACCTGCTTCAATGGATCCTATTATATTCAGAAAATCGATGATGTAAATGCTTATAAATATCAATATGGTGACGGATGCCTGGCAGACCAGCTTTTTGGACAGCAGCTAGCACACCTATCCGGGTTGGGCTATGTGATGAAGGAGGAGAATGTTAAGTCCGCGGTCAAAGCCATCTATGATTATAACTTTAAAACTACTTTACGTGGGCATTGTAATCTTCAGCGAACCTATGCACTCAACGAGGATTCCGGACTATTGATTTGTACCTGGCCGAAGGGGAATAGGCCCGAGATTCCCTTTGTTTATAGTGATGAGGTATGGACCGGAATTGAATATCAGGTAGCAACGCACCTGATACAGGAGGGATATCTTGAGGAGGGATTAACCATAGTAGAGGCGGTTCGTAACCGTCATGATGGCATCAAGCGAAATCCATGGAATGAAGTAGAATGTGGGTATCATTATGCCAGATCCTTAGCGAGCTTCGGAGTATGGGTAGCGCTAAGCGGTTATCACTGTGACCTTCCTGCAGCAAAGCTTACCTTTCATCCGACTATCACCGGAGATGCTTTGAGCATATTCTTTATCTGCGGACGTGCTTGGGGAACCGTGAAAATTGAGAAAGACAAGGCTACCGGCTATAAAACAATACATACCGAGGTCCTGTACGGTGATTTGGAGGGCATCCGTATTACGGTGGAGTAATTAGTTATAAAGTAGTAAGGTAAATGGAATTATCCAAAGTTGTCCGATCTCACCGATCAGCAATCACAAGGATTATTATAAATTTCTCCTGCATGGAAGGAATGTGGGATGTAATTTATGATAGTCCTTTTGTGATATATTCTCTAAATATAATCCAATTGCTCCCATTATATTGACGAAGGGATGGGGGAGTGCTAGACTGATGGAAGTACCTCTCGGCTTTGCAGCATAGGAATGAAATGCAATGGAGAAACCATGCTTATCAGAACATGGAGTGTGTTTGCATCCCGGAGGGAGATACAGGAGGAAACCGCTTTGAAGAAAGTTGTGATATATCTCAGACCGTATGCCCTGCGAATGCTATTCGGCTTCATGATTAAGGTGCTGGGAACCTTTATGGATCTTGGGTTGCCCTGGGTATTAGCTTATATCATTGATGATGTGGTTCCTTATCGAAGGATATCCCTTATTCTCATATGGGGCGCAGCGATGATCCTTCTATCCATTGGTGCCAGAACCTTTAATATCATTGCGAATCGTATGGCAGCCAGAGTTGCTCGTAATGCTACGGAGCAGCTGAGGCACGATCTGTTTCAAAAAATACTTACTCTTTCCGGCAAGCAGCTGGACTATTTTTCTATCCCTTCTCTGGAATCACGAATGACCTCAGACACCTATAATATTCATAATATGATTGGTATGATGCAACGAATTGGTGTACGTGCCCCGATTATTATCATTGGCGGTGTTATTATCACGAGCACCCTGGAACCGGTTCTCACACTTGTGTTAGTTGGTGTACTTCCTTTCCTGGCACTTGTGGTTTACCTTGTCTCAAAAAAGGGGATTCCGTTATATCTCCAACTGCAGGTATCCGTTGATAAGATGGTTAGAATAGTCAGAGAAAATATCACCGGAGTTCGCGTAATTAAAGCCTTATCGAAGGCGGATTATGAGAAGCACCGCTTTAACGATATTAATAGTGAGGTGTCAAAAAAGGAGCAAATGGCAGGTACTACAATGGCTTCTACCAATCCGATCATGAATCTGCTCTTTAATCTGGGTCTAACCTTAGTAGTAATTGTAGGTGCACACCGGGTGAATGGCGGCGCATCGGAACCCGGTAAAATCGTGGCGTTTCTGTCCTATTTTACTATCATGCTTCATGCAGTTATGGCTATTCAGCGTATCTTCGTGGTATATTCGAAAGCAATGGCTTCCGCCTCCCGCATTGGTGAGGTATTAAATACACCCGAGGATCTTCTTGTAGAGAAAAAGGAGCAGCCTGTGGGCAACACCAATGTACATATTGTTTTTCATAAGGTGTGCTTTTCCTACACCAAGGAGCCCTGTATTGTAGATGTGGATTTTGCAATCAAGAAGGGAGGAAGCCTTGGAATTATCGGTTCCACCGGATCGGGGAAAACAACCTTGATTAATCTTTTAATGCGCTTCTATGATGTCGACTCCGGAGGGATATTCATCGAGGGTCGAGATATTCGCAGTATCGATAAATCGGAGCTTCGTAAAAAATTCGGGGTAGTTTTTCAGAATGATGTGCTATTTGCGGATAAAATCTATGAAAATATCAGTATTGGAAGAGAGCTCTCAGAGGAGAGAGTACAGGAGTCGGCAGGTCATGCCCAGGCATCGGCTTTTATCGAGGAATTAGAGGGGGAGCTGGATTTTGGATTGGCCATTAAGGGAAGTAATCTAAGTGGTGGTCAGAAGCAACGCCTTCTTATTGCCAGAGCGTTAGCAGGGAGACCGGAGATTCTAATCTTAGACGATTCCTCCAGTGCTTTGGATTACAAGACGGATTCCCTGCTTCGTAAGGCAATCCGAGAGCATTATTCCGGTACCACGACCATCGTAATCGCTCAGAGAATTAGCTCTGTTATGAAGCTGGACCATATACTGGTACTGGAGGAGGGGCATATGGTGGGTTACGGTACCCATGAGGAGCTGTTGGAGCACTGCGAGGTATATAAAGAAATCTACCAGTCCCAGCTAATGTCCTAGAAGCTTAAGCTAGATTTTGCTCTAGACGCTTAATTTAGATATTGAATTATGGAAAAGATTAATCAGGACAGAACAAGGAATGAATACTTAGGCTTCTACAAATCATTAATTTCTATTGCTCTGGTTACATAGTATTACAAGAGACTGTGAGAAGGGAGGTGTTACAATGCAGCAAGCCGGTGGTAAGCCGATGGTCAGTGAGAAAACAGACAGACCGAGGGATACAAAGTTTGTAATCAAGCGACTTTGGAGTTATATTTATCATAATAAGGGGATGCTAGTAGCAGCTGTTTGTTTGACGATCCTCAGTAATTTACTTGCTTTAATCGGACCACTCCTGTCCGGCTATGCCATCGATGCCATTGAGCCGGGCAAAGGGCTGGTTCAATTTCAG
>JAEYXC010000424.1 GCA_023428655.1 Bacillota bacterium
GCAAAGTCCTTAAGATCATAGGATATCTGGGACATATTCACATCAAAGCTACTCATCTGAGTTACCAGTCCTAGTAAATCCTTCGCAGATATCGATATCATTTCTTCATTTTTGAAAAACCGATCAAACAAATCATATACCGTTTGGTGCAAATCATAGCGAATTTCCGGTAAAACCGTTGTTTCACCCTGCATTTTGCTGTTAACATAGTTAACGATACAGCGTGCTTCCTCACAGTCACCTCTTTGCTTCATAAAAAACATAAAAAGCCTCCTATCATTCGTAAATATAATTGTCACAATTCAAGCCTATGGATAGCTATCTGTTGAAGATACTATCAAATTACTTCTAATATTACAACAAAATCCCTGAAATTTCTATACCTTTTATATAAGAGAATACCAAAGGATATCATAAACGATTCATCATCTTACATAATTCGAGGATATGAGGTCTTATAAGCACCCCTGCCATAGCCTATAACAGGATTCACTGTGCAGAAAGGGGAGTGATAGAAAGAGATGGTGACTGATTTTCATCACTCACCATCTCTTTCTAACTTATGCAGGGGGATAAATTATGTATTCTCAAACAAATTCTTTTATGCTTTACTCAGCTTTTGGAACATGTCTCCAAAGATGCCATCCCGATATACAAACCTGCAGATTCTCATAGAATGCCTAGAGGAGTCCTGCCTCCAGGTTATGTCCGGCATCAAATACGGCGTGGGTACCAAAGTGGAGGGGCACCAGTTAGGGTTAATCAAGTAGCCTATGGTAGATATATCCCATACGATTCGTGAGGGTGCCATGGCTACAAAATTCGTATCTAGCTCCGCACCATCATAATCATCCACACCCTTAAGGTAGGTATTACGAAATAGGGATAACATATGATCTGCTGCCTCGGGACTTAACTGACTTATTACAATATCGGATAGGTAAGTACCAATCTCACTCTTACCCTTGAGCTTTTCATTGAGCTCAGCTGCTGTCGTTGTAAGATGGGAGGCCACGGTCATGCATGGAATTAATACAAGTGGCACACCGGAATCAAATATTGTTTGCGAAGCCAGGATATCCTGCCCCAGATTAAACTCTACTGCATGGGGCCAATCCATCGGCTGCCCCGATAGCCATACTACAACGATTTTCTTGATAATCTCCGGCTCCATTAAGATTGCAGATGCTATATTGGTTATCTCACCGATCGCAACCACATATAGAATGTCCTCGCTGGCCATTGCTCGCTGTACCAGGTCCCTTGCAGCTTCGCTCTCTATGGGTTTATTTGCCTCCAGCATGTAGGAGGATGAACCACGAAATAGTTTTCCACGGGATGATTGTCCCAGCATACCATATATTTTATCAATCTCCTGATAGCTCAGCTCCAAGCCCTCTTTGATATCGCTTACCATGGGAATATCTACTCCATCGGTATTCAGTAAGTCACTGAAGAATTTGGAGGAAAAGGGAGCTGTATAAACTGCTTCTACCTCCAGCTTCTCCGGAGACATCAATGCATATGCCACTGCAAATTGATCATCCACCTCATTATAGGTATCGGTATCCAATACCATACGTACCTTTCCTTTGGGAGGCTCTAAACGCTTTCTTCTCTCTTCCTCGGAAATAATCGGAAACATCATCCTAATCACCTCTATCATTTATTTTTATTATATACCACGTTCTATGCTGATACGGCTTTTTTGCGCTTTAGGAATCCCATTTGCTTAAACGCGTTTATGTTCTGAGAAAATACCATAAGTATTAATAAGAATATACCTAACACAATATTCTGGAAGGTATCCGGAAATCCGGTAGCAATCAAGCCGATAAAAATCGTATTCAAGGTAAGCTGACTAACTAAAATTCCGATGGTCAAATTACAAATTGGTTGTAATACGATGGCTATAATGATGCTCATAAGCGGTTTAAACAGCAAGGTCGCACTTCCTAAATTCGTCTGAGCTCCCATGGATCCGGATTGGCTTATAGTTAAGATAGCTGCAATCGCCACAAAAATACTACCGATTACAAAGCACATCACCTTTACTGATTGTGTATGGGCTCCGGCATTTTTGGACACCACTTCATTACTTCCGATTGCTCTCATATGGTAGCTAAATCTTGTATAATTAAATATCACATAGAATAGTACTGCGGAGAACAAAAGTACATAGATAATATTGGGTGTTGCTCCAAGTGCCGCATACTTATAATCGATACTGACAAAGCTGAATTTACCTGAGATGTTCTTACCGATAATTTCATAGATCATTGTCAAAGCCATGGTTAAGATTAGGGAGGGGATTCTACATATCCGATTCAATAATCCGGTTAAGGCTGCAAACAGGATACTTGCAATAAGGGTACCAATGATAAGTCCTGCCATTCCATACTGGGCTGTGAGAATTCCACCGATCAGACCGCTGACAATAATACGGGATCCGATGGTAAAATCGAACAAGCCACTCATGTAAATAAAGGAGTAGGCGTAGGCCGTAATGGTCGGAATAATTGATTGCAGGAATATCGTGTACAGGCAGTTAAAATTACTGAACCGCTCAAAGCTGATCATTAAAAATATCCCATAGACTATCACCGGAAGCATTATCGTTTTAAGGCCTTTAAGTAATATGTTTTTCATCTGTTTTCCTTACATTTGAATTATTAGTTGTTCTTGCTGTGTCTGGCTGCAACATCTGCTACGCTAAAATCTGCAATTAATTTCTTGATGGAAGCTTCATTAATGCTCGGATCATAGTACTTAATCATACTATTTTTAATTTCCTCCGCAGTAAATACGGCTTCCTCACCAAGGAAATAGGTTAAGAAATCATTTGCCTCTTCACTTGAGGTTAATTCCAGATAGTTTGTAATCGCAATAAAGGGTCCCTCTTCCACGATGGGAGTTCCAATTGTTTTATTTACAAGAATAACCGTTGCCATCAAGGGATCGATTTGCTGTTGTCCGCCATAAGCTACATGGAAGGATCCATCCTCTAAATACTGTCCCATGGTAAAGTCAAAATCGATTCGACCCACTTTAACCTTTCCAGCCATATTGTGATCGGATAAGGCCTTCTGAATGGTCGGAAGTGCTGCGTCACAATAGGTTCCTGCCAATAGAATACCATCCAGCTCGGGATATGCTGCAATATAGCTTTCGATGGTCTTTGTCATATCTGTCTGTACCGTGATTCCGTAGGTTGTATTTAATAAGTTAATTCCTGTTTCTTCCACAGCCCTTGCGATACCCTTATCCCTTAAATCAGAGGAGGTATCTCCTTTTGCAATGTTGATTACACAAAGATTCTGAACACCCATATCTACCATGGACTTGGTAATATTGTAGGAACATTCCTCATCATCCTCATTGCTTCCGCCTGCAAAATACTCGGACTCATAAATTTCCTTCCGAATGTCATCATCATTGATGGTACGGAACATTGTTGAATAATACACGCCTGCTTCGGAGCACATCTGATTTACGGTAGGGAGCATGGAATCAGATGCCGGCATAAATACAATACCATCCACATCTCTACTAATCAGGTCCGTAATATTGTTAATCAGCCCGTCCGCTGTTAAATCACTTTCTACAACAACCAGCTCCCCGCCGGCCGCTTCTACCGCAGCCTTTACATTTGTTACAATGGAGATGAAGGTAGGATCTGTAGAAGCCGTTGCCCACGGAAATCCGATTGTGAACTTCTCCGGATCCTCTGACTTAACTTCTTTAGTTTCATTGCTTTCTTCTGTTGTTTTGTCAACAGCTGCTTCTTTTCCTGTCTCTTTTCCTGTTTCTTTCCCTGTCTCTGACTTGGTTGCACAACCAACCGCCATGGTTGACACGATAATCAGTGTCATAATTAGTGCTAAAATTCTTTTCATAATAAACCTCCATTTTGATAATTTACTTTTTCTATCCCATTTATTTGATCACAACCGAGCTTCTTCGGTCAAAGGAGATAGCTACTACCACGATTAAAATAATACCTTGAATCAATTGCTGCGTTAGACCATTAATTCCCATTAAGGACATGCCGTTATACATTACAGCCATGGATATACTGCCTATTACAGCCGCTCGAAATTTCACCGCCCATCCACCGGATAAGGGCATACCTCCAAATAATACCGCTAATAATACGTTGAATTCAAAGGCGCTACCTGTCTTGGAGGATGCGGTACAGGTACGAACCAAGCTGAAGAAGCCGGCCATCCCGCATAACAAGCCTGAGATCATAAATGCAAGCATACGTATTTTTTCAACGCTGACACCTGATTGGCGAGCCGCATCCAAGGAAGCACCGATTGCCCTACACTGCTTTCCGAAGCTTGTAAATTCAAACAGGATAAACAAAGCAGCAATAACAAGGATAAATACGGATATCTTAACTATATTTTGATCAAAGACCCTCATGGTTACCGGTATGCCAGCGGATCCATTTAATAACCAGGTTGTAGTGCCTCGGACGACAAAGGATACTGCCAGTGTTCCGATGAAGGATTCGACCCGTAATCGGGAAACAAACACACCGTTAAGAGCTCCGATCAACAGACCGGTGAGGATTGCCACCGGAAGGATTAAGGCTAGGCTGATATTGGCTGCGAAGGCTCCCAAGGCTGCGGATAACCCCAGGATGGCACCGACCGATAGATCCAACTCGCCCAGTGACATTAGAAAGGTGACACCCACCGCACCCAGTCCTATGCTAAAGAAATTATTAAAGATATTCATATAATTTTTTGTAGTTAATAGCTTACCGTCCGTTAGCACCTGAAAGATTATAACTACTAAGATCAAACCGATAAAAGAAAAATTATTTTGTAAGACGCTCTTGTTTTTAAGAAGTTTACTCTGTAAATTTGTCATGTTATCCAACTTTCTTTAAATCATTTTTCTGATAAGCTTGTCCTCTGTGAGGCCATCCTGTCTGTGAAATTCAGCCGATATGGTCCCGTCCTTCAGCATGATAATTCGGTCACTCATTCCGATCAATTCCGGAAGCTCTTCTGAAATCAGCAGAATGGACTTTCCACCCTTTCTAAGCTTTTCAATCAGACTATATATGGAGGCCTTCGTACCAATATCAATTCCTCTGGTCGGGCAATCCAGGATCATGATATCGGAGCCCTTTCCCAGCCACTTTGCCAATACCACCTTTTGCTTGTTTCCACCGCTCAGGTTGCTGCAATATTGCTGAATGCTTTGTGCTTTTACCTCCATACGCTCGGACCATAGCTCTGCCAGCTCTTTTTCCCTCTTACGAAAAATCATCTTATGCCGAGCCAGTTCCTTCAGCGAAGGCAAGCAGATATTATCCTTTATACTGCACATTGTCATCATGGATTCCCGATCCCTGTTCTTAGATACATAAGCAATTCCGTTATCAACCGCCCAGGCTGCACTTACCACCCTCTGTTGTTGATCCTTCAGCACTTCACCCTCCTCCGGCTTGATGATACCAAACAGCACCTTCCCAAGCTCATGCATACCGCAATCACTCAGACCGCCGATACCAAGTATCTCACCCTTATGTAAGGATAGAGAGATATTTTTTAGAATACCTGAGGTAATATTCCATGCCTCCAGTACTACCTCTGAATTATTAGGAACATTTTCATCCTCTCGATAATAATTCGATGCTATTTCTCTTCCAATCATTAGCTGTTTAATCTTATCCGCATCGAAATCCTGCTTCTCTAAATTGGCAGTCAGAACCCCATCCCGAAGTATGGTTAAGGAGTCACAAAGCTGCATGATCTCATCAATGTCATGGGAAATAAACAACACAGAGCTTCCCTGATCTCGCAGCTTCTGCATTAAGCGATACAGTATTAATCGACCATTGACCGTCAGTGCAGTTGTTGTCTCATCGATAATCCATAGCTTCGGTGAAGACTTTAATGCCCTCGCCAGCTCCACCAGCTTTCTGTCTTCAAAGGTTAGCTTATCGATCATATCATGGGGATGGATATGATCCGCACCGATGGATGTTAGAACCTTGGACGCTTCCTGGTTCATCCTTTTTACATTCATGATCCCATAGCGTATAAATTGTTTTTCTTTCCCGAAGAATATATTAGCAGCTACCGTAATTTTACCTATGGTACCCTGCTCCTGTACAACCATACATACCCCTTTGTCCATAGCATCAATGGGATCCGAGGGTTTATATTCCTCTCCATCAAAATACATAGTTCCACTATCAGACCTCTGTATTCCTGCACAGATTGAGGAGAAGGTGGATTTACCCGAGCCATTCTCACCGATCAGCCCTCGGATTTCACCTCTTGCGATTGCAATATCAACCGCCTTCAGTGCATGCGTCGCTCCAAAGTACTTGTTCATTTTTTCTGCTTTAAATAGATAATTGTTCTTCATTCGCACCTCAACGCCTTGACAAATTATGACTTAACTGTCTTCCATCTCTTTATCTGCATTATAATCCATTCTTTCGGTCATATTAGCTATAATATCTTCATTTTTTGTATAATATTTGTATATAATGATAGCCGTCATCGATTTTTATCGAGGCGGCTATCATGATAACAAACCCTATATTTTCATTCGGTCTTGCTTTAGTGTTAATGTGATACAGGTTCCCTTGCCAGGCTCGCTATGTATGGTTAAGCAATCGTAGCCGCCGTACAAATAATACAAGCGTCCTCTTACGTTGGATAATCCAATTCTCTTTCCCCGTTCCTCCGGCGCATAGGCTTCCTTTTGAACCTGCTCTAGCTTCTCAATATCCATTCCGATCCCATTATCAGCTACTCGAATAACAATATTATCCTCATACTTTTCAATATAGATATTAATCTCACCTTGAATATCGCCACTTTCTTCACTGATAAGACCATGAAACAATGAATTTTCCACCAAGGGCTGAATGAGATTCTTGGGAATTTGCTCTGTCATTAATGCTTCCTCGACATGCCAATGAATTTGCAGTTCCCCTTCATACATATATCTTTGTATTAGGATGTATTGATTGATAACCCTAATCTCATTAGCGATGGTATCCGTAATCTGAATATCATTTACCCGGAGACGATCCTGCAAAATATTAATTAAGGCTGTGTTCACAGTAACAATGGCATCACAATCTCCCCTTCTAGCCAGATAATTAATACTATTTAAGGTATTATAGATAAAATGGGGATTGATCTGACTAACCAGAAGACTGAACTTTGCTTGATTTTCCCTCTTTTCCTTTTCCTCAATAACCTCAAGGCTATGTTTTAAATTGATGATCATGGAATTAAAGGATTGGCTTAATCTGCCGATCTCATCCTCTGATAATACATCCAGCTGACAATCAAGATTACCCTTTGCCACCTGCTCCATGTTCTGGGACATGTAACTAATGGGCTTCAGCATCTGAGTCATGGCCTGGAATATGGATAACAGTAATAAGCCTAATAACAGCAGCATCCCAAAAATGATAGCCAGGATATATCCGGTAAAGGGTCGGTAGATTGTATCATAGGAAGCAAAGGATACCACCTTCCATTTACTGTCCGTGGAGGTGTTTATAAAGCATATCCCTCCATCTACATCCTCAATACCGTTATAAACCTTGCTTTGTGCCTTGTCACGGGCAATGGAAGCCCATTTTTCATCTCCCTTGGAATAAAAGACATTCGACTCAGCATCAACCAGTGCATAATAATCCATCACATTGCCGGTCGTAAGGTCCGTGCTGTAGATCAGGTTATTCAATCCGAAAAATACGGTATAGTTAAACTTTTGGTTCTTATGATAAAAATTTTTGGAATAGGCAGCAGTATAATAAGTCGTGGGCAGATTGATCTTATATGCTGCGGAGAAGCCACGCCCAAATTCGGAGGCATATAGCCTTTTGTACCAATCAGAGTCCAAGATCTTATAATCCGCATCGGAAATTTTATTTAATGAATCCAGTGACACTGCCTTGTCCGAAGTAATAAATACACTTCGCGCCAGTCCCACATTACTGATGAGATTATTGAGATTTAATGCTGCAATACTCCTATTCTGCTCGGTGGGCTCCTCGAAGTATTTTAGTATTTTATTGTTATTATTCACAGAGGGTATCAGGTTTTCTGTATAATCCCCAATATAGGTAACCAGGGTATTAATCTGCTGTATTACCTCTTCATTTGCCTGCTTTGTTGTTTTAATTGCACTTTCCCTTAAGGTCGGAACAATTACGAAAACGGATACGGCCAACAAGATACTAAAGGTAATCATTCCAATTAGAATAACCCTGCCGGCAAGCTTCTGTTTTATCGATGCAGCTTTCATTGCAATTTCATTCCTTTCAAGTCCGGTTTAGGTTGTCAAATGCTCAAATATAGTAGCATACGTCAATTTGCACCTTTCCTGCAATTGACCGTGATACATAACATAGTTTGTTCCCAACACGCTTCCGCTTATGCTCACCAAACTATGTTAGTATCACGAATCCATAGAAGGTTAATTGTGCAAATTGACTTAGCTATCATACTTGAGGAGCAGATTGTCCTTTCTGGTATTCGTTCGGATAGACACCCACCTGCTTATAGAAAACCTGACTGAAATATTGACTGGATTGAAAGCCTACGGCGGAAGAAATTTCATAAACCTTTAATCGGTTATCCTCAAGAAGCTTTTTGGCCTGGCTAATCCGAACCTCAGTTATAAAATTGTTCAGGGTATTTCCTGTTTCCTTTTTAAAGATAACACATAGATATCCGACGCTTAGCTGTACCTCGTCCGCAATGGTATTGAGGGTCAGATCGCAATTCGAATAATGCTGATAAATGAAATGAATTGCCTGAACAACAATCTTTGAATATTGCTGCTGATAGGAGCATTTTATCATATGTATCAAATCCTTGAAGCGATCCATGAACCAGGCTTGCAACCTACGGGCATGGGTCCAATATCTCCAATTGGCATCAAAGCTTAGATCATGCTGCAGGGTATATTCCGGCATCCGCTTACAATAATGCCTTAATAAATCATATAAAGCTCTGGATATAAGATGGAGCTTCGCATAAGAATCTATGGAGTTAAATAATTCTGTCAGATACCGCTCTAGCCCGACTTCATCCCTCTTTTCAATGTAGATATCAATTTGCTTTTCATCAAGAATGAAATCCTCTGCGCTTACAGAGAGGGTCCTCTGCAGATTTTGAAGGTCATAAATCTCCTTATACTCTATATACTTATAGTTAAAATATTGCCTCTTTACCTCATAGCAATGCTTTAGCTCTATTAGGCTCATTTTATCGGAAACAATAAATACGGACAGCTCGACCTGTAAAAAGTCCTGTAATAATTTCTTCTTCTCAATCGCACATTGATAACAGATTTGTTGTAAATCCTTCCGAGAATTTTTGTGGATGTCCAGAACCACAAGTATTTGATCCCGTGGAGCACTGCTTACTGCAATCATGTTATAATTCGTATTATCCCCCTCCAATAAGACGGATATGGCATCCGCTTTCCGAAAACGAATAAAATCAATATTGTAATCTCCGGATAGGTTTAAGGGCATATTTTGCTCAATCAGCAGATAACAGTAAGGCTTATGAAATAATTCCTTCTGAGCCAACAGAATTTCATGATGATCGGAATAAAAGAAATCTTCGATTTGTTTATTTTTCAGAATATCAAGCACTTGACCTTGGTTTTCAATCTGGGATCTTATCCGCTTCAGTAGATTAGAGGCCATCGGTCCATCAATCGTGCTTTTAATCACATAATCCATAATTCCATGTTGAATTGCTGTTTTGGCATAATTAAAATCCTCATAAGCGGTCAAAACAACAATCAAGGTCTGCTTATCCCTTTCTCTTAGATGCTCAATCAGTTCAATTCCATCCATAAAAGGCATCTTAATGTCCGTAAATACTACCTGAGGACGAAGCTGTTGAAATTTTGCCAGAGCTTGTCGTCCATTAACGGCTGTAGCAACAATCTCAAAGCCATGCGCTCCCCAATCAACAATTGTCGTTAAATCCTTTACAACTAATTTTTCATCATCCACAATCATGACTGATATTTTCTTCACCAATAACCCCCCATAAAAGAACAAACCCAAGCTTTATAAATTGGTAGATAACACTTCCTTTATATACGGAATCGAGCTACTGGCTCCCATTCTGGTTACCGCTATGGCTGCTGCTTTGTTCGCCAGTTTAAGACACTCTGCAATCTCTAGCTTATTTGCCATCGAAGCCAGCAAGTACCCGGTAAAGGTATCTCCTGCGGCTGTTGTATCAATTGCTTTCACTAAGTAAGCACCCTGTCTCAGTATTTGTTCCCCCTTTTGATAAATAACACCCTGGGCTCCAAGGGTTAATACCACCTCCGCATTAGGAAAGTGCACTCTCATTTCGGATAGAATATCCTCTTCCACTGCCTTTCCTGTGATGCTCTGGCCCTCATCCTCATTCATAACAAAAAGGGACACCTTATTCAGATTACACTCCATTACATTTTGATTAAAGGGTGATGGATTCAAGACAATATACATTCCTTTCTCAGATGCCCGATCGATTAAATAATCAATTAGGTTAATCTCGTTCTGTAATAGGAGTATATCCCCTTCACCGAAATGCGCCAAAACCTCATCACAAAAATCCGTCGTATTCATCCTGTTCGCGCCACCGTCTAGGACAATACAGTTTTGGCCACTGCTCGCCACTTGGATAAACGCCGTTCCTGTGTTCCTGTCAACCGTTCTAAGGTAGCTGCAATCAACATGATCGGTCTCTAACAGCTGCTTTAATCTTATTCCATCCTCGCCAATCATACCGGCATGATAAACCGTTGCAGCAGCTCTTGCCAAGGCTAAGGTCTGATTCAAGCCCTTCCCTCCCGGAAAGCATTCCAGCTTCAGTGAATCAATGGTCTGCCCCGGTTTTACGATTTCCGACACATGATATACATAATCCAGATTTAATGATCCAAAGTTTAATATCCTCATAGTCCATCTCCATAATATAGTTTTTTTTATTATCGCACAAATTCGACAACATTGTAATGCTATAATTCTAATATTTTGTTTATTATATTTAGATGGAAGGGATCGGATAGAAGAAGGTAGTGACCTTATCCTTTCATCATGCGAAAACGGGAAAGCCAAATATACCATGCTTTCCCGCAACCTTATTCCTATAATCGATGGAGTACAACCTTCGGAACAATTCGTATTTATCCCCATACCTCTTCTACGATTTCCTTTACCAAATTAAGCTTTGCCCATTGCTCCTCCTCCGTGAGCTTATTTCCTTCCTCTGTGGAAGCAAAACCACACTGTGGACTTAAGCACAAACGATCCAAGGGGATATAGTTAGCAGCCTCATGAATACGTTTGATAATATTCTCCTTATCCTCCAGCTTCGGGGATTTCGTTGTAATGAGCCCTAATACAACCTTTTTGTCTTCTCCTACGTATTGTAGGGGCTCAAAGCCACCGGAACGTTCGTCATCAAATTCCAGATAGAAGGCATCTACCTTCTCCTTTGCGAAAAGCTCCTTTGCAACACGATCATATCCCCCTTGACAAGCCCAGGTAGAATGAAAATTACCCCTGCAAATATGGGTATTAATAACAAGATCCTCCGGCTTACCCTCTAGGGCAAGGTTGTTAATATGTATTAACTTATCAATGATCACCTTAAGACCCGCTTCATCCGTTCCTAATATAAAGCATGCATTCGGATCAACACATACACCCCAGGTACAATCATCAAATTGAATATTTCTACAGCCTGCCTCATATAGCTCTTGAATCACACTTTGATATCCTCTTGCAATATCCTGAAACAACTCCTCTTCCTTCGGATAGATTTCATGGGTCCGATCAATATTATCCGGTATCAGCAGCTGGAACAAAAACTGTGCCGGAGCTGGAATGGTCTGGCGAGCGACGATGCCTTCCTCTTCCAGTTCCTTCACAAACTTGAAATGCTCCACAAAGGGATGATTCTGAACCGATATCTTACCCGTTAAATAGGTATCGTCGATTAAAGCTACCTCCCCATGAAAAGGGATTCCCTTCTTTGCCTTTTCATGACCTATTCCCTGAAAGGCCCACATAAAATCCAGATGCCAGGAGCTTCTTCTGAATTCTCCGTCCGTTATAACCGATAATCCCGATGCCTTCTGTTTATTCACCAGTTCAGTAATTGCCTTATCCTCAACTGCCTTGAGCTCCTCCTTTGTAAGTTCTCCCTTCGCATATTCCATTCTTGCTTGCCTTAAATAATCGGGTCTTAGAAAGCTACCCACAATATCATGTTTAAACGGTGCGTTATGCTTCATATTAATCTCTCCTCACTAAATTGATCTCGTATTATTAAAGGTTATTTGACTATTAAAGCTTAAATCTCTTTGATAGGTTCGATTATAAGTTATTATCGAGTTATTGGATAATACAAAAAAATGTGGGTTCTCCATAGCTTTTTGCTATATCAAACTCACATTTCATATTCAGTCATATACCATTTTAGTGTTCTTTCTATCTATTTACAGCTTCCCATACATGCTTTTTCAATGCCTCCATATAGGATCTTCCATACCTGCTCAGTGGCATATCCTTTTGCATAATTGCACCAACCCGCATATGCTCCTCTACCAGCAAGGGTTTTGCAATAATGTTCTCACCATTCAGTTCCTTACTTATTACGCCGGTGCTGACTGTATAGCCATCCAGTCCAATAGCCAGATTGAAAAGGGTAGCCCGGTCCCTAACCTTGATATTTTTATTACGGTCAAGGGTACTGAGTATTTCCTCCGAAAAATAAAAGGAATTATAGGCTCCCTGTTCAAAGGAAAGATATGGATATATCTCCAGCTCCTCCAGACTGATAGCCGCTTTATTTGCTAAGGGGTGTCTGGAGCTGATAAATATATGGGGCTTGGCAATAAAAAGCTCTTCAAAAATCAGTCCATTTTGCTTAATGAGCTTAGTAATTACCTCCTCATTCTTAGAGGAGGTATAGAGTATGCCCACCTCACTCTTTAACCGGCTAACATCCTCTATGATCTCGTAGGTCTGGGTCTCTCTGAGTGTAAAGTCATATTTATCCTCCCCAAACTCTCGAATTACATCGACAAAGGCGTTTACCGCAAAGGAATAATGTTGTGTGGAAACCGAAAAAATCGGGCTCTGCTTCTTTGCATTTAGGAAGCGTTCTTCCAATAGATTCGCCTGCTCCAGAACCTGCCTTGCATAAGCAAGAAATTCATCCCCCTGGTTGGATACCACTATTCCTTTATTGGTTCGATCAAAAATAGTAATCTGCATTTCACTTTCCAATTCCTTGATCGCATTGGATAGGCTTGGCTGTGAAATAAAAAGCTCTTTGGCAGCATCACTGATGGACCCCTTATCCGCTACAGTTACCGCATATTTTAACTGTTGTAAGGTCATGGTAGCTTCCTCCCCTTTGCTTGTATTGATAGATGAACAGTGTCCTATTTTTTACTATAAACTATACAACAGAACCATGATTGGCATCGTAAGGATACAGACCGCTGTAGTAGCCAAATTGATCGCCCCAGCGTAGGCTGGCTCCCTATGATGAAGTTGACAGATTTGTGTTACTGAGGTTGCTGCCGGAGCTATAGCGGCCAGAAGACTGACAAATAGTATGGTTTCCCCATCCGCAACCAGAGTTGCTAATCCCGAGAATTTGAGAACCACTAGAATGATTCCGGGTGCCACCAGCATTTTCAGTAAAACTATCAAATATAACCGCTTATTACCAGCAACCTCCTTCATGGACGTGCCGGCAAAAATCATCCCCAGCATAATCATGCTGATTGGTCCAATCATGGATGAGATATTACTGACGGCTCTTGATGGCACTTCCGGAAGTTTAATTTGAAAAACAAACATAATTAATCCGACAAAGATTGCAATCATGTTGATATTTGTTAGAATCTTTTTGATATTGATGCTCTTTTCCTCCGTCACCAGGGACTGACAGTGACTCCAGAAAAACACCTGCTGTACCATGATATAGGCGCTGGCATAGATGACCCACTCCTGTCCGAGGACGGCTATTACCAGAGGAATAATCAGGTTCCCGGCATTGGAATATATAATGGATGCTTTCTCCACAGAATTAAGATGAAATATCATGGATAGAATTTTGCAGATGAAGAGTAAGCAAAAATGTATTAAAAAGGCTACCGCAATTGCAAGAAGAAAGCCATCTCGAATTCTACTAGAATAATCCGACTGAAATGCATTGATAATAATCATGGGAAAAATCAGATAAATACTGATCACGGACAAAGCATGGCTGTCCTTTGATTGAATGACTCCGACCTTTACCAACATCCACCCACTTAACATCATTAAAATCATAACACTTATTTCCTTCACTAAAAGAAAAGCAATCATCTTAGGTTTCCTCCAAATACTTAACAGTCGTTATTGTCTAGCTTACCATGGTGCATCACACGAATATGTTGTGTGTTATAATATAGGGTTCTTTGCTCGATTATTATATTATACCTATCTTGGTAAGATAACGGAAGTACTTATCTTTGCATACACCACTTCCATCATTTACATCAGGGAATTATGTACCTTTTTATTACCTAGTTACCTTTTTGTAACTATGATATAGAAATGCGATAACAGTCAAAAAAGAACCAAGCCCGGAGTGTACCGTCACCAAAAGTTAGAGCAAAATCTAAAGATTGGGAGGTCTCATCTGAGGTTTGATTCTCTTAATAAGGCGAGTGCTCCTCACTCGATATCGGATTATTTGGCTTCCAGGATTACACCTGTATTATTTTTTCTCAATAATCTCATCTGTAATAATGTTATAAGGATGGCCAGTCCTTGCAAAATTGCGGACAGATAGAATATTGGAACATAACCCAGCTTTGTAGCAATTAGTCCCCAAAATATCGAACCAAGCATATAACCGATATCCAAGGAGCTGAAGTACAACGCATTGGCTAACCCTTTCTTATTACCTGGCAGGGTCTGTACTAAGTATGTATTGATGATTGGTGCAATGGAACCCATGGCGAAGCCGGCAGGGAATGCCAATACCAGCATATGCAATAGACTGGATGCCTGCGTCAGTAAAAGGACGCTTCCCCCAAAAATAATGGTATTCATGAGAATCATGGGTAACTCGCCATATCGTTTAACCAGCCGATTCATAATAAAGCGGGAGGTTATCATGCCGACTGCATTAATGGAGAAAAACGAACCCACACCAACTAAATTCATACTGATGGCATATAATGCCAGAAATGAAGTAATCGCACTCTGAGACAAGGCATTCATAAAAAGAACCAATATTGATAGACAGATTAAGGACCATGCTATTGGTTTTGAATGCTCCTGTATCATTGGATGCGTTTTATCAGTAATCGAGGCATTTTTCTCAAAACTCATGATGAAAAACGTAGCTACCGCAATCCCGGTTGCCAGAAGGAACAAGGTGCTAAATTGGTTATACTCTGCTCCAATAATCCAAAATCCAAGGGATGGTCCCAACACCGCCGTTAAGGATTGTACCACTGCATTATAACTGATACCCTCCAACAATCTGGACGGGTGGCAGATCATTGCGATCATCGTACTGGTAGCCGTAGCTGACAGGCCAAATCCGATCCCCTGAAGAACCCTGGCGAATAAAATTGCGGTAATATCTTTGCCAATTAGCAACCAAAGGGAACCAATTACAAGGATTGCTAAGCCAGCCAATATAATCTTCTTACTGCTAAAACGATCAATCAGAGCTCCTGCCAGAAATCGAACTGACAGAGCGCCTAAGGTAAAGGTTGATACCATCATCCCAGCATAAATATCCAGCCCTGTAAGGTTCTTGGCATGGATAGCCATAACGGATAATAGGATACTTGAAACCATATATATACCAAACATTACGGTTACCGCCATGATGTAGCTTCGAGTCCATAATCTTTCTTTCAATGAATGTTCCTCCTAATTCTGAATACCTGAACCTGCTGCATTAAGTCTGACCCTTAGAGGTATCATGCATTACTTATCCAGGCTGTCAATTTATATCCTATGCAATCCTTTTAAATATTACTTTTCCGAGTATCCATTACTGCATGGGGTATTATTCTATTCAAAGCCAACAAGGTTATGGGGGATATATGGTTCCTCAAGAAAAGCCATCTCCTCCGGTGTTAATGTCACCGCGAGAGAATTAACCGCATCTTCAAGATGGGATACCTTAGTAGCCCCTACAATCGGAGCAGTAACAACCTCCTTATGAAGAACCCATGCCAGTGCAATCTGAGCCTTGGGAATACCCCGTTTTTCGGACAGCTCTTTTACTCGTTCTACGATAATTCGATCTGCTTCATTCGATTCAGGGAAAAATACATTTCCGATAGCATCCATTTCTGAACGCTCTGTAACCGTCCCCCAATCCCTGGTTAACCTGCCTTTTGCTAATGGACTCCAGGGAATTACACCAATTTGTTGATCCTTACAGAGGGGATACATTTCCCTTTCTTCTTCTCGATAAAGAAGGTTGTACATATCCTGCATGGTTGCAAAGCGAGTCCATCCATTCTTCTCAGCCACATGTAAGGCCTTACTAAATTGCCATGCATACATCGATGAGGCACCAATATATCTCGCTTTACCAGCCTTAACAATATCATGCAATGCCTCCATGGTCTCCTCGATCGGAGTATTATAGTCCCACCGGTGAATCTGATAGAGATCAACGTAATCCGTCCCTAATCTCTTGAGGCTCTTATCTATTTCGCTCAATATCGCTTTACGAGATAGCCCTGCACCATTCGGGCCATCGTGCATTCTAAAATATACCTTTGTTGCCAGAACAATTTCCTCACGCCTTGCATAGTCTTTCAGGGCGCGTCCTACGATTTCTTCGCTGGTTCCATCTGAGTATATGTTCGCGGTATCAAAGAAATTAATTCCCAGCTCAAGTGCTCTTTTAATAATGGGACGACTGTTCTCCTCTGTTAGCGACCATGGTGCAATTCCACGCTCAGGGACACCAAAGCTCATACATCCGACACAAATTCTTGATACATCCATTCCTGTATTACCTAATTTTACATAATCCATAGCATACCCTCGCTTTCCTCTTTTTCAGTTCCTTCTACCTTAGTTAATTGACTACGCCTATTCGTCTAGGTCTATCAACCCTCCAATTTCTGAGGTCTCCTCCAACTTCGGTAATAGGAATATGCATTAATCAAATATTCTATCATTCACTCTAACATCTGGAGCTAACTCCATGGCAAGCACTTTTTCAAATAATTTGATGATTCATATAACAATATTCATCGGGGTTCTCATTAGAGTAGACCTGTTCAGGCAACTATGACACTGAGCAAGAGCCTACCCTCTCCAACAAACGGAGGGTAGGCTCTTGCTTTTATGAACCAATATGGAGAATTCAGCGGTATCCTATCACTTGGTTACTTCTATCCAATAGGAATCCATAATTGTATCTTTATATTTCATTATAATCACCGCCTCACCAGCGGTTTTTAGCTTGTAACCTTTCTTTATCTTGACTTCATCCTTGAGTACGTAGCCTCCGTCCGCCACATTCACTGATTCCTGGAGATAGAAGGTGATTTTGTTGTTGACGTTTGTTTCGATACCACCTGTTATGTCCACCGCTTTTAACCCAGCAGTATCAAAACCCTTACCTCTCTTATAGGTGGTTTTCGAAGGTCTACTTAGTATTTCCACCGCAGCGGTTGCAGTCGGATTAACCATTTTAAGTTTCCACTTCCACATATAGTATGTATTTCCCTTGTGAATCACCTTCGCCCAGTCACCATCTATTTCGGTAATCCACACTTTCGTACCGTGGTCTAGTTTCCCTATTATGTCTCCATTCGCCTTTGCCCTATACGGAGTATTATTTGATTTTACGCTAAAGATAGCCGGCAGAACGGGTATAAACCGGAACTCACCATGTTGAGGGGCGTTAGGTATTGGATATCTACTACAAATCCCACGGTCTACATGATCCCATATAATAATATGGGTTCCATCCACGTTCTTTCGTCCACTGGCATTTATAAAATAATCTTGCAGCATTCGCGGACGCATCGAAAAAATATCCTTCTCATTTTCGCTGTTGATGTTCCAACGAAGCATATATTTGTCGAAATCAGCCTTCAGTGCTTTTACCCGCAACCCTTTTAACACCTTCGGATTTTTGAACATTTCATCTTCCGATAATTCTAATCCCAAAAATCTTCCATCCTCCAACTCAAATCCAAACATTTCAGCTCCAGCGCCGCTGCCATAGGAATGTATACGGAATTTTGTGTTTCCTTCCGACGTTTTGCTATTGTCGCGCAATTCCGCGTTGCCATCCGCGTCAATATTGAGATAGTTGCCCATACACCTTAAATAGTACCAGCCTTCAGAAGGTTTGGATCTGTAATTAGTGGCCGCATATGCCGACGTCGGCAGCAGGGTCAATACCATGCACAGGGTGATCAGTATGCTCGTGAATCGCTTTTTCACTATGTTGACCTCCTTTGAACATTGTTTTGGGCGAAATGTACTCATCATTGTATTGATTGGGTAGCCATGGGCTTGTCGTCTTTCATTGCGAGGTAATAATTAGCAAGTGTCGCGTGTGTATACGGAGCCAGCCAAATTACAATTAGTCCGAGGGTGAGCGGGATAAGCAGGGTCCATCCGATAAAAGACAACATTAGGACAAACAATTCACCTTTATGGCCATTTGTCATCCTTTTGCTCTCTGCAAGTGCCTCGCGGGCTGTCATACCGGGATTATCCGCCAGAATATAGGGTGCCATTAAATAAGCGTATCCCTTGACAATGCCCGGAATAATAAAAAGCAATGACCATGCAAATGTAAAAAATCCTGTGATAATCTTAAGCCAAAGGGCCTTTCCAAACACATTGAAGCCCTTCCATATATCTCCTAGCGAAGGACGAATGTTTTGCGTCAATGCAATGTAAATCATAGTAGTTGAAAGAGCAAAGGATGGCGCAATCAAGAACCCGGCCAAGAAAACCGGAGCCGCAAGTGATGATATCAGGCTTATCACAAATTGGCACGCAAACAAAATTCCGATGTTTCCTTTTATCTGTGCTTTCGCTGCTTTTTTCATTTCAGAACGATTAATCATATTAAATGTCTCCCTTTAAATTTTTATCTAACGCTATCAGAAATCCCTAACCATAAAACCATTGATTTTAACTATCTTGTGTTTCCTGTAATAGATAGTTTTTCTCTTACTCCTAACTCTCTGCACATGAACTTAGCCACACAATGATTGTTGTAACCGAGATCATTTTCACTTAATTTGTAATAGAGGTGACAATCGTTACATTTACCGCCGTCAGTCCAATTTGTATACGACTCTAGATACACATCAAACCGACACATGTCAATTTCTTTAGACCCGCCGCTTACCTTGCCGATTTCCTCATCGGTGAGTTCGATACCGAATTGCTCTTCCGTTACCTTTGCTATTTTTTTTTGTAAAGACATCATACCTTCCTCCTTAGTATTTTGATAATTTTGGCTTCTCCGTATCCTTTCAGAATCCATGATGCGATCCGCCTCTCCCATGTCTTTCATTTCTTTTCGCGAATTATTTCACCTTATTACCTTCATTACCAACATGGGTTTCGTCTTATTATTTCATTGTAGCAGTTTTTCCGCGAAATAACCGTCTGCTGCATGAAACATGATTTTTTTAGCATGAACCATAGTCGAATCTTCATTTTAATGGTAGAAATTAGTCGTAAAGGAGAGATGCTGCTTTAAAAAAAACTCGCAAATTCTGTTTTCAACGCATAGCCGTAGTACGCATTGTAGCTCCAGCTCCTTGAGGTGCCACTCTTTTTATATAATACGAGTACTTTTCTCGCATATGCCCATGGGGACAGCTTGAGCTTCGTTCATGCGAACCAGGGGGTTCAAGTCCCATTTCAGTAAAAAAATAAGAGCAATGACTTCCGTCATTACTCTCATTTTATAATGCGAGTGCTTATCTCGCTATATGCAGTCGAGGGGACTTGAACCCCTACCCAGAAACCCGGACTAGATCCTTAGTTTTATGTATAAAATTCGTACTAATCTAGCGAATGTTTAATTGTTAAATAGCCTTATTTTCTTGACTTTTTTAAATTAGAATTTTTAAAATTAATGTTTGTATACGCTAGATTATATATTATTATAATCATTTTATCAATAGATTTTTGAGTATTTTTTGACTGAAAAAAAGGGACTTACTCCCCTTTTAATTTACAATATATGTTTTATACAGATCAAATCTGTTTTCATTGTGTCCAAGCTGTTTAGAAACAATATTAAAAGTTGTTATATTATCTTCATAGCCACGTTCAAGCAAATCATTGTAACGATCCGTAGCCCAGGTCTTACGCATAGCGTGTATTGTAGTATTTTTATATTTATCATCAATTTCAAGATCTTTAAGAGCCCTACGAAAGCCCTTGTTTAAAGCATCTTCTGTAATGTTTAAAACTCTACCACTTGGAACTATTCTTTTTAATTCCGTGAAGAAATACAAATCTTTATCGTCTATACTTATTGTACGCCCACGCTTGCCTTTCGTACCACTTTCATTACTACAAGGAAGATTGATGCATTTATTAGCAATATCTACGTATTCACAACGGAATAAACTTAATTCCAGAGAACGTAAGCCTAAACGAATTTCCACCTCTAAGGCAAGACGACATTCACTTGTTCTATTACTAAAATAATTCCTTAACTTTTCAATGTCTTGTTTATCCATAGCAACATCCCTTATTTTGTTTTGCTTTTCACGATAAGGCATAGTTACATTACTAAAATCGTAGTGGCAAGATTGATAAGTATTTTTACATATTCTTTCCAATTTCTGCAAATGCGATAAATGACATTCCATTGTCTTATTACTCCAATTCTTACTACGTACATTAATCCACTCCTGAACATGTTCTTTCTTTATTTTTTTAATTCGTGTTACCTCTGGATGCATTTTTTCCATGTAAATATAAAAATTTTTTGCTGTATCTCGTAATCCTTTTGCATCTTCAAGGCTATAAATATTTATATGTTGTTTGTCCGTCTTTTTTATACTATGTTTTTGTGCTCCCATCTTACAGTTATTAGTTATTGCATAATTAAAGTTATCTTTTAAACTATTCATTTTTTATACCTCCATAATTAATACGTCTTAAATACGTATTGTTTATTTAGTGCTATTAAGTTAATACGTATTATGTTTTTAATACGCATAAGGCTAATTTAAGCCCTAGGAAGCACATAATTTTGGAGTGTTTATGTACTGCATTAACGAGAATACGAAACATTCTCGTTAATGCGGACATAGGACAAAAGTCATAAATTAAAAATGCAATTATGCCTTAATGGAATTTTATAAGTTCGGACAACATTTACTTATGTAAATGCATAAGGCTCTGTATGTTGAGCGCATAAGTTATCGCCATGAAAAGAATTCCAACTTTACAATGAAGCGATAGATTAACGAATTTTAAGGAGAAATTGCGGAAACCTTTATAATAAAAAAGGATAGTACACTTTTGTGTATTATCCTTTAATCTGAATTTTCTAGAGGGATTAACCCTCGCCATTAACTTATAATGTCGTTCGCTAAACTTATGTTTACACTATTAAACATTTACACTTTACTTAAGGTCTAAACGAATAGACACCTTTGTTAACTTACATTTACATTATATAATATAGAACATATGTTTGTCAATAGTTGCGAAATAATTTACTTGGATTTGAATTTTCTAATTATGAATCTAATTACTAAAAATAAAACAAATACTACCAAGCCTGAAATGAGCATTTTAGCCACAATCTGCGGCCACATTAAATTCAATCTAGCAACTTGATAAGCAGGGAGCCTTCCTCCACTGAATATAGCAACTATAATACTAGATTTATACTTCAAAATTGGGAGAGTAAGACCAATTATGAAACTGATTACACTTCCTAGAATAATATTGCGTTTTTGATGTCTTTTAATCTTTTTCAAATAATCAAACTCTTTTTCACTATTGTTTTGAATATCTAGATCAAGATTTGTGAATATACCATTATATCTTTCTTTACACTCTTCACATTCAAGCAAGTGTTTATCAATTTCTTTGCTAGAATATTCTGATACTAACCCATCTACATACAATGGTAATAAATCCTTTATCATTTCACAAGAAATTTTATGTTCCATTATTACTTTACCTCCTTAATAATCTTTTCTTTTCCACGATAAAATGTTACTCTCGCCCAATTCTCATTTTTTTCCATTATTTCACCAATTTGAGAGAATGTCAGATTGCCTATTAGTCTTAGATAAATCACTTCCCGCATAGGCTCCTGTAGATTATGAAGTACTTTCAGAATTCCCATATCTTCCCATTTCTTTAAAAATTCCGTTTCTGTTGAATCAATAGGTATTTCATCTGCATCTGACAAGCTTACTTGATTTTTATGTTTACGATGATGTTCTAACAACAAATTCTTTGCAATTCCACAAAGCCAAGTAGAAATGTTACTCTTTCCCTTGAATTTATCAATATTTTTGACAGCTTGATAAAATGTTTCTTGGGTCAATTCCTCTGCTAAATCATGATTTTGTGACCTGGACAAAAGAAAACCATATACAGTTTTTGCATGCATTAAATATATTTGTTCCATGGAATCCATATATGTTTTTACCTCCCTTCAATTAATTAGTGTCACAAAATCATAATTCGTTACAAAAGTTTAATTATATTTTATGTTAAATACAAAATTTATTTTCTTTTCCTTATTTTAACTTCAATATTATATCAATTAATTGCGATTGCATACAAGCATTTTTGCAATATCATTCAAAAATAGCCTCGGATTTTTCCGAGACTATCTCTTTGTTAATATTTTGAGAACTTGAAATACCCAATTACAAGTTGGAAGCATCGAGGTGATTTACATTCGTATCTGCTAACAAAAATGAATTACTTGTAATCCAAATAATATATTAAATTACCTTTCCAATTTAATTCAATCTTAAAGTTAACCTTAAACCTAAAAAAGCATGAATAAAAGCAAATTTAATAAGAAAAACTTCAAGAATTAAAAATTCATAAATAAAGCGAAATAACTTAAAAATAAAGTTCTAGAACTTATTGCAAGTTTTTTTACCAGCCAAGTTTATATAAGAAGAAGTTTGTAAGGTTTTAGCAATTAAGTTGTAGCGAAAAGGGCATAGTTATCCCGCGCCTTGCATTTTATAAAAAACGCAAGCATAAAAATAAATAACTATGAAAAAAGCAATTCTAATAGTGTAAGTATTTAAACTTACTATGACAGCTATATCTTTTCGGCTTCAATATATTGCGCATTCCATTCCACGCTATTTTTGACCGTCATACATCCTCGTTTGGAACATCCGACCCAGTACTCTTTGTTTATTGTGTGTTTTCGTTGTGAGATCACACTGAGGCACTTTACAATAGTTAGAATGCTATTGTTAATGCCGTAGATTTACTGCGTCGGCTCTACACACCCATGAGTTTTTTTAACTTGACGAGGGTTTGCAACCTCGCTTACACAGACTCTTTAGCTTTAAACTGTGCCTTATTTTTCTTACCATATATACATTATTCCATAATAAAAAGTGAAAAGCAATAGTTTACATAATATATTTTATTAATATTATTTTAAATACTTATTACATTTTTCTTTTTCTACTAGTACTCTTTTTTACATTAAATTCCAATTGCGGATTAAATACATTAACTGCGTTTTTAGTATCTAGACCTAAATCTTTTAAATAGTTCATAGTTGTATTAAGATCGTGATGTTGTAATAACTTCTGTAAATCCAACACATTACCGCCACTTCTTATGTATTTAACAGCAAATGTATGACGAAATAAATGTATACTTTTTTTATCTACATTACATATTAAATTGTTATATCTCTCTACATTTTGTTGCATATTTCTTGCGGACATTATAGCCCCACCTTCCACGCAAAATAGGTAATCCGTGGGATTTAATTCAAATAAAGCAATATATTTATTAAGCATATCAGATAATTGTTTATTTATATATTTAACTAATCCTGCACGTCTTTTTGTTGTATTTATGTTTATAGTCATAGCCTTTGGATCATAATTTTTTACTTGTATATTAAGCATACTACCAAGTCGCAAACCAGTACCGATAGCAAAATTAATAAATACATACGTTTGATATTGTCCAAAAGTTAGATCCTCTCTCTTTTGTAATAGTCTTTGTAATTCCTCGTCTGTATATATGCTTTTTACAGTAGTATCAGCTTTCGGAACAGTAACTTTAAATATATTAATTAATTCTTTGTCAAAACAGTAATTAAGAAATGCTTTAATACTTCGACAATAACTAGAAACAGTAACGCTTTTAATATCCTCATTCTGTAATTGCGAAACAAAAAATATGTAGTCTTCTCTATCCATTTTTGAGCATAATACATCACTGCAATCTAATATTTCTATAAATTTACTTATATGTATCTTATAAGTTTTTATAGTTTCTTTGCTTAATCCAGATTCCGTCTCTTTTGCTCTTATAAAGCTATCAAAAGCTTCACTGAAAGTCATATCTTTTTTAATCATAGTTGATTGTTTCCTTCGTGTTATCATAGCACACCTCTTTCTTTTTAGTGCGCTAGATTAATATATTTAATACATAAAATTATAACATAAGAAATTATAAAAAAATAGCTTAAAAGCTTGATTTTCTCAAGATTTTAAGCTATTCTATGCAGTCGAGGGGACTTGAACCCCTACCATCGCAATGATGACTAGATCCTTAGTCTAGCGCGTATGCCAATTCCGCCACGACTGCATGTGGATCTCTTTGTCCACTTTCATATGAAGCGAACAATAGAGATTATATCAGAGTCAGTGTATAATTGCAACACTTTTTTGAAAAATTCCATACAAATTCTAAGTGGAAACATCCCCATATTCTCCCATGGATCAGAGACTTAGTCTTCTTATTAGAAAGAGATCTCAGATATCATGATCTGCTTCGTGAAAAGCCATTCTTCCACGAAGCAAACCAATTATAGCATACCAATTTCATCTCTACTTTTCTATCGTATTATCTGCTTTGCGCTTTCTCTGACAGGCATCAAAAGCATCTCGCATGGCGGGATTACTAATTAACCTTCCCTGATAATCGAAACGGGAACCATGACAGGGACAATCCCAGGTTAATTCATTGGGATTCCACTCAAGGCTGCAGCCAAGATGCGGGCATTTGGTTGAGATAAAGTAATAACGATCCTCTGTTTTACGATATACGCCGTATTTTTGCCCATTTCGATTAATGATGCCTGCTTCTCCCACCTTAATATCCTTCAAGCTGTCACGCGGTATCTTAAGGTGCTCGGATACCAGACTATTGGATACCACACCCACATCCATTAACATCTTCTTGCTACCGGAGAACATCAATCGTCTAGGGTAGAATACCTTATGATACTCATTATTTTTCCCTGTGATCAGATCACGGATAATCATAGCGGATACCATAGAACTTGACATTCCCCACATATTAAAACCGGTAGCTACATAGATATTTGGAGTGGCTGCAGAATATCTACCGATATAAGGTATGGAATCCGGTGTCATACAGTCCTGATTGGACCACATATATTTAACCCTTGCTTCCGGATAATAGAGTCTGGCACTTTCCTCGATTCTTTTATAGGCATCCTTCGGCTTATGCTCACCGGCTCTGTGATTGACTGCTCCGAATATGACTAAACTCTTGTAATTTCGAAGAGAAAATCCCTGAGGATCCGCATCCAGATACATACCATCCAACCGCTTGGCTGCTCCGGTGTAGCACCCCTCCAAGGCGGACAGATAATATCTCTCCTGATGCAGCTTTACAAAATAATAACCCGGTCGATTAATAAATGGATAATGTGTTGCGATGACAATGGATTTGGCATTCACACTTCCTCCATCCGTAAGGATGGTTCCATCACTTCGGATCTCAGTTATTCTGGTATTCTCGTAAATGGTAAGCTCCTTTGCTATCGCATCCAAGAATTTTAACGGATGGAATTGCGCTTGTCGGTCAAAGCGTACCGCCGCTTTCACCGGGAAGGGTAATGTCGTTTCCCTTGTCAGCTCAGCGGGGAGCCCAAGCTTCTTTGCGGCCTCCACCTCCCGACGTAGCTTCCCCTCACTCTCCTTGGAATAAATATAATTTGGCATGAATTCGAACTCACAATCAATTCGCAAGCGATTAATAAGCTCCTCGTACATACCAATTGCCTTCTGATTTGCCATGGCATATTCTCTGGCTCTTTCTTCTCCCTTATAGCTTAGAAGCTTATCATAAATCAGACCGTGCTGGGAGGTTATCTTCGCTGTAGTATTCTTTGTCATACCACTTCCTACCTCACTGCATTCCAATACAATAACTGGAACTCCGCTCTCCTGCAGTAAATGGGCTGTAAGAATTCCGGCTAATCCGCCTCCAATGACTGCCACCTCTGTATTAATTCGATCCTTTAGGGTAGGTCTAGCTATTTTTACATTACTCTGATCATATCGGTATTCCTCCTGAACCCACAGGGACTCACCGCGCTCTGTCCCTCCAGCTTCAAAGGTTCCGTTCTCTTTCCATATTGTATGCATCGTTTTCACCTCAAGGCTATATTTACCAGATTTCAGATTTATTATTCAAGCCTGCTTCAACCATCGCCTCATCGTTGCGATCGGCTCCGTTCCCTGCCGGAGCGTATTCTGTATGGTAAGACAGGATACACAATTACCAGACATGCGAAAAGGCTTTGCAACAAACAAAACATGCTTGTCGCAAAGCCTTTCATATAAAAATAACTCCCCGAGTAGGGCTCGAACCTACAACCCCACGGTTAACAGCCGTGTGCTCTACCATTGAGCTATCGAGGAATACATTAGCAATTTTAATACGTTACAGTATCAATGTCAAGAC
>JAEYXC010000425.1 GCA_023428655.1 Bacillota bacterium
AGCTTCAGTATGAGTAAGGAAATCTTCAACTCCATGAAGGATACCTTCTATACCATCAACAATAATGCAAATATTCTGAATACGGATATCAAGAAGGTATACGAAGAGTCTATTATGATCAATGACAGCACCAAAACCATCAGCGAACAGGGTCTTATCCTCCATGATGCTTCCAACGAGATCACTAATATTACCCAGGATGTAGCCGCTGTCACAGAGGAAGAGTTGGCTGAAAACGAAGAGATTAACGAGCAGGCAATCTCCTTAAAGAAGATGCTCTCCAGTATTGAAAATCTGTTGAAGCGTTATAAAACCGCTATACTTCCGGTTGAACAGGCAAGTCCCAAGAAGCTTAAATTTGTCATGATGAGCCCTATGAACGATCCCTTCTGGCAATCCGTAAAGCAAGGTGCGCTCTATGCTCAGACGGAGCTTAAGGACAAGAATGTTGTTGTAGATTTTATCGGCTTTGAACGGATCGATAATAGCTTTATCGAAACCTTGAATAAATTAATTGAGGATGGCTGTGATGGTCTGATTCTACCGGGCTTTGTTAAGGGAATCGAGGACTGTGCAGCAAAAGCTGCTGCTAAGAAGATACCCATTATGACCTTTAATTGCGACTTTATCGACGCCTCCAAACGTCTATCCTATTTTGGTCCCAATATTCAGGCAGAGGGTGTTCTGGCGGCAGAAATACTCGCTAAGAGCATCGATGGGGAAGGAAAGATTGTAATATTCCGAGGCAGCACCACCTCCTCCGTTAATATTACAAGGCGTGACGCTGCAGTGGCTAAGCTGTCAAAATATTCGGATATCAAGATTGCCTCGGAGATCGATGATATGGAGGAGGCTTCTCAGATTTATAAAAAGCTTAAGGAATTCCTCTACTATTCACCGGACATCAAGGGTATCCTAGTCATCGGCGAGGGGGCAAGTGGTGCCGCTCGAGTAATTGAGGAAATGAACCTTGTAGGTAAAATTCATCTCTTCTGCTTCAACCATAATGCAGAAATGGCTGCCTTGATTCGCAAGGGTATTGTACATATGGTATTTAGGCAGGATGGTTTTGGCCAAGGTCACGATCCGATTATTTATCTTTATAATTATCTGGTGGCAAATATTACTCCCGAGAGTACAACCTATACCAGAACCGAGGTTATCGATCAGTATAGTGTTGTAGATTAATCCATCCGTGATTGATCGGCTCTCATTACCGACTGAACCAAAGCACTTATAAAGATTAGTATCTCATTTCTATGATAATGACATGAAAGAAGGGCTGCTACAACCTATTCTTGGATGGAGAATAGGTTGTAGCAGCCCTTCTTTCTGTATAAGTATGAGCATGGTGCTATTTTAAATTGTAATTAGGCAGTAGATTCTGTTATTTACAGCTCAGTTTTACTTCTTTTTGTTAAGCAAATTCATAATCGCTGCCTCCGGGAGGGGTCGGCAGAATAGATAACCTTGAATCTTATCACAATCATGGATTGCAAGATAATCCAGCTGGCTCTGCTCCTCTACGCCTTCCGCAATTACAGCCATACCCATATTCTTTCCCAGTGATATGATGTATCCAACTAAATCATCTTGGCTGTCATCATTAATGTAATCGATAAAGGATTTATCCACCTTCAGAGTTGTAATGGGAAGCTGCTTTAGATAACTAAGAGAGGAATAGCCTTTTCCAAAGTCATCCAATGCAATTCTTATATTCAGCTCTCTCAATCTTTGGAGTCTGGCTATAATACGATCAAAGGATTCCATCAGGATCGTTTCGGTTATCTCCAGTTCAAGATACTCTGGCTTTATCTGATAGGTATCCAAAGCCTTCTCTACGATGTCAAGAAAATCGGATTGAAGCAGCTGTAATATCGAAATATTTACGGATATCGTAAGTCCACAGTGCCCGTCCTCCTCCAGCTTCTTCAAAAACTCACATGCCCTATGAAGCACCCAGGTACCTAAGGGTATGATAAAATGGGTATCTTCGGCAACCTTAATGAATTTCATAGGAGATACCGAGCCCAAAATTGGGCTATTCCATCGAAGTAAGGCTTCAAAGCCGGTTATTCTATTTGTGCTGATATCCAACTGAGGCTGGTAATATAGTTCAAATTCATTGTCATCAAAAGCATTTTGCAGGTGCTTTTCTATCATGATTCGTTCCGTAAAGACTTCATTCATTCCCTCATCATATACGACATAGCTCTTTCTTCCTGCCTCCTTCGCTCGATACATTGCGATATCGGCATGCTTTAATAGCTGTTCTAATTCACGCCCATGGTCCGGGCATATAGCAATACCAATGCTTAAGCTGATATGTAGGTCACTATCCAGATGATCGAAATTCTTCTTAAAATCTTCAAGGAGATGGGCTGCATATTTCTCTGCCTGCTTTCTATCCTCAATCGGTTTTATGATTATTATAAACTCATCTCCGCTTAATCGGTATATGGAGCAGCTCTCACAAAGTAATTCGGTCAATCTTTCCGCTACCTTCACAATCAGCTTATCACCAAACGCATGTCCCAAAGTGTCATTGACATACTTGAAATTATCAATATCGATGAACAGTAAGGCGGATAGTTCACCGTCCTTAAATAAATCAGAGTTCTCATATTCTTCATATAAGGATAACTTATTCTTTAAATCGGTCAGCGAATCATAATAGGCTAGATTTACCAGCTTCTCTTCGCTCTGCTTAATTTTCTCATTAATGACAATGATTTCATCGTATTGCTGTTTGATCTCTTCATCGGAGGCATATAATTCCTCATAGATCTGCGTTAATTCATCATTGTTTTCCTGAAGCTTATGCCTCATATTATTAATCTTTCGTAAATAAAATAGTAAGATGCTTACAAAGACAATTAAAACAACAAAGGCCGCCAGAACACTGATCACCAGAGTACGATAGGTCTCATAAAACGAAAAGGGCTTATTCAGAATCTCACTATTCTCCGGTAAGATATCCCCGGGGATATTAAACCGTAACAGCTGATTATAATCAAAAACCGTTCGGGTGGATATCGGTATTTCCACTGGTATCCCATGAATATCTTCGCCATTCAATATACGTATGGCTAATTTTGCTGCATGCTCTCCTTGAATTCTTCCGCTGAGTAAGATACCTCCAACGATTCCCCGGTTCATACCAAAATCATATAGGTGATATACCGGTACATTACTATTATCGCAAATCGTCGTAGTTACATAACTATTGTCATAAAGTGTATCCTTGCTATCTCGGAAATAGGTTCCTATTAATATAATACTATCCTCATCCAGGTTTCTTGCTTTCTGTACCGCTTCCTCAAAGGGCAAGTCACTCCAGAGAATCACCCTCAGCTCTGGATCGAATTCACTTACGGTATTGATCACAATATTACTGGTGGATATGCCGCTCTCCGTATTATCATTCATTAGATAGATGTTTTTTAAGGATGGATTAATCTTCTTTGCTATCTTAAGTGTCTGTGTGGGATTAATCACCTCGATTACACCGGTTACACGGTCGTAGCCTGTCGTTATTTCTCGCATTCCTTCCATATTGATACCGGAGAATACCACCGGAGCATCAGAAAACAATTTATCCCGGTACTCCAACGCAAATTCCAGTGCAGTATCATCCGTGGTAATAATAATATCAATTTTCTCATTTTTATATTTATAGGAATAGTAATCGATCAGGTATTCAATATTCTCAGAGGAATTATAATTCTTCCAATCCATGTACTCCACACGAAATGAAAAATTATGTCCGGTCTCTTGTAGGGTATCAATAATACCCTCAGTCTGCTCATTTGTCCAGCTAAAGCCCTGATGATACGAATTAAGAACCAATACATTCTGTGTTTCACTTTTCTCAACAGCATGGGTTTTTGACAAGGGCATCGTACCCAATATTACTATCCCTAAGGCAATCATTAATTTGAATAGATTTCTATATCCTCTTCTCATTACAACCCCCATTTAAATGTTCATTCATCAAGTGAATATCGGTTGGTGAGTACCTAAGTGCATTTATTCCTTTTCTATCCTAACATGACATTATATTACAATTATATAGAAATTATTACATCTTTTTCACTTCTATTATATACCAACACCCAACACCTGCCAAGAAGTAATTTTTGATACCATTTAATGTAAATATGGGAAATTATACCTTGTTGTTTACTATATTGCAAAATTTCGATAAAAGACACATTATGGAATGAAACGGGCCTTCTCTGCATAAAAGCTTTCTATTTTCGATTAATTTGGGTATTACTGTAAATTATCCACACTCCATTGTTGACAATGTGGATAATTGACAATATTTGTTAATCCTTATCCTTATTTTATTGAACTGGTCGTGGACCTCCTCCAGCTTCACTATCCCTCCCTCGACAGGGAATTACAATTTTATCGGAAAACAGATGATATGCATCACAAAGCTACAACAAAGTACATAAGATATTACAGAAACAGAAAAAACAAGTCGTTAAAGCGAGAAATTCTCAGCTATAAATCAGTCAGGAGGTTCTATCATGTTTCAATATCAAGCAACCGAAAAGTTCACTAATTGCTTTGAAAGTAAGCTCTGTAGCAATGTTCAAATACCAAGCTTACCGCTAAAGGGTCCCAAATCCTTCGACCAAATACTCAACTATATTCATAAAGCGATTGAAGACGAAGCAAATGCAGCTGATTTTTATCGCCATCTTCTAAAGGACGCTCCAAATAAGCTACA
>JAEYXC010000044.1 GCA_023428655.1 Bacillota bacterium
ACGCGAGGAGCCTTCACATCCATGAGATAGATGTTATTGGCAAGACTTTCCTTCTTCATGATCGTATAAATGTAGTTTTCAGCCATTTCGATTAACCTCTTTCTTTATACAAAAATGCTAATAATAATAAATATTTTGCTAACATTATAAAGTACTTACACCAAAAAATCCAGTAATATTTTTGAGAAGCTGCAATCCTATTCCCTTTTCAGCATATTATATGGGAAACACAGCAGATTAAATGGAATTACAACACTATATAGGTAAAAATTGGGCTTGTTTTCCATGCACTAAATGCCTTGTTTACAATTAACTTAATTTTCTGAAGGTTAATTGCATAACTATGCATAAATCATGAAAACAAGCCCAAATTAAAATCGTTATTCGTAGCAATCTCGGCTGCTTTTAAGCTTATCAAACAAGTCCACAAAGCACCTGTAAGAACTCCTTATAGTCCTTATCTTCCTCTTGGGGATCGGCATTCGTTCTTCCCAAACGGTCGCAGAGACAAAGGAGGGCCAAATCATAAATGTCAACTCTTTTCAGCAAGCCCTTCATATCAGCATAGGGAAGCTTTCGCAGCACATAAAGCATATGCATATGATACCGGACCATCGCTGCTACGGAGTCAATAAATTCCCTCTCACAGTCATAGAAAAGCAGGAATTCCTTGGACAATCCTTCACCTACCTTATCATGGTCATAGGATGTGATTCTTCCCTTTCGATTCCGGGTCGTTGCAGGCTTACCAATGTCATGAAGTAAGGCTGACCACATAAAAACCTCTTTATTCCGACTTTTCTCACGAGCCTTTGCCGCTTCATCCAGTACCAGCATCGTATGATTCCAGGCACTACCCTCCGGATGATATTTGGGAGATTGCTCCGTATCCCTAAGCCTTTGAAGCATGGATAGCGGAGACTCATTCAGTAAACCCTTCTGGCTTAAATCCTCAAGATATAATGAGGGCTTTTCATCCATGAGAAGATGCGAGGTAATATTCTCAAAAATGGTATTTTTATTAATCATTTTCTCTGGTACCAGTAACCATAGGATTTGCTTTCTTATGCCCAGCCTTCGCTTTTCCTTGAATCTCGGGAACCGGGTCCTCCTCATTTTTTTGTATATGCATTCTTTGCCAGCCTTCCGTTCCATGAGGTTCGGTAACATTAGGTCTTCTCATTCCTGCCTTTGCCATAGTATACCTCCTGCATTATACGTCATTATGCTCCACTGATTTTCTTTTTGCATTTTTATTCTTATTTTGATTTTCTCTTGTCAATGGTGTTTGACCATTGGCTTTTTCCATCCTTGCTTTTTTGTTATCCGGTTGACTATCCTTCGGCATATATACCCTCCATTCCTTCGATCGGTCCATCAATCTCTTACAAGCCAATAATAGCTTAAAGCATTACATCACCTTCGGCTAATCATCTCCTGTGTGAAGTAATCCTTGTATGGATTAGTATATACAAACCTTCTAGGTATATCCGAAAAACTACACGCTCAGTTCCACAATCCCGGAAAGCTTCGATAAATGATAATTTGTAAAACGCTTATCCCTAGACAAGTCCTTACCGAACCAATCCGGGGGCTGAAACATATCCGCACGCTCCAGATTCGGAAATTCAACCTCAACGATGGTCAAGCCCTCCAACAAGCCCTCAAATAGGTCAAGCTCTGCAGTCAAATCCTCGCAGATTGGTATTAGATATCGTGTTTTATAAACAAGATTCCCGTCAACCTTACCTTTAAGTGTCCCATAAGCTTCTTCCGTCAACGGTAGCTCCACCTCATGATTAACCGATGGACCATTCTCACCAATCGGCATTAGACCCAGCTTCGATTTATAGGTTAAGATAAAATCCTCATTGCATTTACGTATTCGAACCGTAGGATTATTACATAAATAACCCTGCTCGATTTTTTTATACTTAAATTGTGACAAATCCTTTGGTAACGCTGCAACGCTATATTTGCGTTCTATCTCCATATTATTCACCTCTCTTATTATCTTCTATTTGATAACTTACATTCCTAGTCCGCTCAGTAATTTAACTCAACCCGAAACAACCGATTTCTTCCACGATTACAACTTATTCCATCCACCATGTAGGTCATTGTCATTTTAGCACGGTATAAAACTTGAAATATCTTGCATATACATCGGTTTTTCACGAATACTATCCCTATGAGAAAATATATGAAAAATTTTATTCTTTGCGGGCTGTGCGGTTGGTGCATGGAATGCTTCTGGACAGGACTTGGCTCCCTTACAAAGCATACCGATCGGACACTTTCCTGTAAAACCTCCGTATGGATGTTTCCAATCTACGGAATGGCTGCCTGCCTTAGCCCGATTAGTAAAAAGCTTAAGAACCAAAGTGCACTACTTCGAGGAGGTGTATACGCATTTTTAATCTATTTCGGAGAATTCACTAGCGGTGTACTCCTGAAAAAATTTGGTGCATGTCCCTGGGATTACAGTAAAGCTAAACTTAATTACAAAGGAGTCATCCGACTGGATTACGCTCCTGCATGGTTTTTAGCCGGTTTGTTTTTTGAAAAGGTCTTAGATCGTGATTAGCGGAATGGATTACCCTTCCGCTTTTTATTATGCTTCAGCTGATTAAGAATTGCAAGCTTGAAAGGCAGTATAAAAAGAGTTATACTATAAATCTAAGTAAGAAAGCACTGCTTTGTTACTTAATTACGATTTTGAAAGCCTTGGATAACAATACCTGGAGGATGACACATTGCTAAAAGCCGTATTATTTGATATGGACGGGGTGATTATTGACAGTGAACCCCAGCATGCGAGAGCAGCCGTCCTAGCACTAAAGAAATTTAACATCAATATTTCCATAGATTACGCCTATCAATTTATCGGTACAACTACTTATCATATGTGCAGGAAAATCATCGAAGATTTTTCCATGAATATTACACCGGAGGAGCTTCTAAAAGCGAATGAGGTAGCAAAGGATCAACTCACTCAGACCGAAGGTTATATTACGATTCCCTATATTGTGGATCTGATGAAGGATTTACATAGTCATGGAATCAAAATGATGATTGCCTCCTCATCCTCCGGCACTAGCATACAAGATGTCATGCGTCATCTTGGGATTGAAGATATTCTGGATGGCTATATCTCCGGCACTACCGTAGCACATCCAAAGCCGGCACCGGATATATTCTTAGCTGCGGCCTCTAAGCTTGGCGTTGCTCCTTCTGAATGCCTCGTGATCGAGGATTCCTATAATGGTGTTACTGCTGCAGCTGCTGCTGGCATTCCAGCAATCGGTTTCCTTAATCCAAATTCCGGTAAACAGGATCTAAGCAAAGCGGCGATACTCATTGAGGGCTTTGATGAGGTGGATTATGCGTTCCTTGATAAGGTATATCAGCATGCTTATATGCAACCGGCCACGATCCTCACCACAGAACGGCTTATTCTTCGTGAGCTTTCCATAGAAGATATGGACCCGTTGAATAATATCTGTAGTAAGGCGGGTGTAAGAGAATATGTAATGGATTTCTCCGATCATCTGATTGAAGAGAAAAGAAAGCATGAGGCCTATATCAAAAATATTTATCATTTTTATGGCTTCGGTTTGTGGGGGGTTTTTCTTAAGGAATCAAATCAACTAATTGGAAGATGCGGAATCGAATATAAAATAGTAGGTCAGGAGCCCAGCTATGAACTAGGCTATCTGATTGATACTGAATACCGTAGAATGGGGTATGCGAAGGAAGCAGTACTCGCTACGATTCGGTATGGTTTTCAAAAGCTTGGTATGGACAAAATCGTTACAGTAATTGACAAAGAAAATTATCCCTCAAGACTACTGGCTGAAAAAATTGGGATGAGCCTATGTGGTGAAATCATGCGAAATCAACGTGATTATGTTACCTATGCCATTAGGGAACAGGATCTATCATGCAAAGGAGTCGGATATGGAGATTCAAAGGAATACAAAACAGAAACAATTAATACTTACCATTCTTAGGGAGGCTAATCGGCCGATGTCAATCAATGAGGTCTACTCTCAGGTAGTACTCTCTCTTCCCACCATCGCCAAGTCAACCATATATCGCAATATTGACTCCCTGTTAAGTCAAAATTTGATTGATAAATATTACCTTAAGGACAATGAAGTTTTTTACCGGATCAAAGCGGATACCAATGAACATAAGCATGTTGTCATATGCGATGACTGTAAAAAGGTTTTTGATCTTCCGGGCTGTCCAATCCATGCATTGGAGGATGCCATGGAGGAAGAAGGGTTCATTATAAAGGAACATCAAATTCAGATTACCGGTCTTTGTAAAGCCTGTGTCAAAAAGGATATGGATAGAATGTAATTGAAAGGAACAGTATTATCATATAACAAAGAAAAGACAAGTCCTATGACTTGTCTTTTCTTTGTTATAATCTAAAAGCCATTTCGATTATTGACCAGTTCCTCCGGTTGTTCCACCGGTTCCTCCGGTTGTATTGCCAGTTGTTCCTCCAGTTGTTCCGCCGGTTCCTCCGGTTGTCCCTCCGGTTGTTCCACCATTGGTTGTTCCGGTTCCTCCGGTTGTTCCACCATTGGTTGCCCCGGTTCCTCCAGTTGTTCCATTTGTACCGTTCATCGTTCCGTTTGTAGCTCCTGTTGTCGGTGCAGTAGTAGTACCGTTCGTCGTACCGTTCGTCGTACCGTTCGTCGTTCCGTTTGTAGCTCCTGTTGTCGGTGCAATAGTAGTACCGTTATTTTTGTCTGTTGCGGAGTTATTCAGACCATCATCTGCCGCGCAAGCACTAAAGGCAAATAATGAGAAACAACAAATTCCTAATAAAATAAAAAACTTCTTCTTCATTGCTACTCCTCCTATAAATTTTCAATTTTACAGGATTAGTATCTCTCACTTCGATTGATTTATACGTAATTGTCTAACGACTAATAATCCAATGAACACTGAATAAAAGCCACTGTAACCAATTATTAACAATAAATCCTTTGGAATTGCTGACAAATATTTCACTGTAATAATTTTTTATTGATTAATACTATCGATTAAACTCCGTCATATCATTACGGAACCGAAGTGGAAGGTTATTTTGCTGAAGCTTTTTATTCTCTCTTTCTTTAATTGATATATGGTTAAAAAAGGTTAACCACATATCTCGATATAGATCCTCGTAAACAGAGATCTCACGAACCCGATCCTGATCTATATCGGGTACCTCGGTAATAATCCAAGGGGAACTCGGCAGATGAAGTGCTGCCAGCTTACGATTGCCATCATAGATCAAAAACCGTTCCTTCGGTAAACGTTCCACAAAATGAGGTGTTACCAAGGAAAGTACATTATTCTTCGGATGAATAATCGAAGTAAGCAGTCCATTCTCCTGTTCTGAAAAGCGGATAAATCCCAATAGATGATGTGTCTCATTACTGACATTCTTATTTACTTTAAACATCATATTCACCACCTTATTGCTCAAATGCTCCGTAATAGTTGGGCCTGTCGCAAAGCCCAGTATCAAAAAACGATAAATCAAATCCGCTTTCTCCGTATAATCGGATAAGGCTACTCGGCAGCACATCTCATATGCCTCCATCGATATCTTCTCCCGGATTGATTTACCAACCTTACCTGCAAGGTCGCTATCCGTATCGACCACCGCATAATCTGCAAAAAGTTCAATATTCGAAAATTTGCTCCCCTCACTCTTCTCCTCAATCTTTATATTGGCATGCCCGAGTCGTGAACTCCAAGCCATATAAATCGCAGTGAAAATTCCGTCAATACTGTTATCACATAAATAAATTCGTTTTGTTTCCACGATTGTTCAACTCCTATGACTATACATTCGCCAGCTTCAAGGCAATTTGCCGTTCCGGCTGAAAACTCACATCATCAAAGAAAGATAATTGCCGATAGGTAATATCTTTTTCTATCCCTGCCGGTACCTGGTCCTTTAATGCAATCAACTGTCTGGTAATAAAATTCTCCTCAATCTGGATCGGATACATCATTCTACCGCTGCAGGTAATAAAATAGACTGCTCGTTTCAGCACAATACCCAGACGTTTTAGGTCATTATAATCTAAAACAGCACTTTTCCGAGCCATAATAATTCTCTGAGCCGAGTTCGTGCCAATTCCGGGTACACGAAGCAGTGTATAGTAATCTGCTTTATTAATCTCAACGGGAAAGAGCTCCAAATGACGCAGAGCCCAATCACACTTCGGATCCAGAAGTACATTAAAATTCGGATGCAGCTCATCCAACAGCTCTCTCGTTTGAAAGCCGTAGAACCGAAGCAACCAATCTGCCTGATACAAACGATGCTCACGCAGTAATGGTGGACCTTCAAGAGTGGAGGGCAGCCTGCTGTCCTGGTTTACATTAATGAAGGCCGAATAAAATACTCTCTTCAGATCAAAATTATCATACAGGGCCTCTGCCACCGACATAATCTGATAATCCGTTTCCTTCGTAGCTCCGACAATCATCTGGGTGCTCTGCCCTGCAGGAAC
>JAEYXC010000124.1 GCA_023428655.1 Bacillota bacterium
ATCATTACCGCAATGTTCTCAGCATCGATCGCTTCCGATACGAGACCACTTTCCTTTGCCTTTTCTACCATTTTCCTTAGGTAGTCAATTCGCTTAAAATAAATCTCGTTTACCCTTTGCTCCAGCACCACATCCCCCTTGAGGGTATCATAGGCCTGATAGACTGCCGTCATCGCCGGGTAATTTTCATAATAAAGCATATATGAGTTGACATAGAACCGGATTGCTTCCAATGCATTTTCATTCTTATTTAGAGCGGAATAAAACATGTCCCTATCATAAAAGCAAAAATGGTCCAAAACAGCCAGCATTAAATCACTCTTTTTGGGGAAAAGCTTGAAAATCAACCCTTCCGAAATCTTAAGCCTTTTGGCAATTTCCTTAGTCGAAACATTATGTATTCCGTTCTCATCGATTAATTCGATGGCATGCAAAATAATATAATCTTTTCTTTGGCTTGAATCTAGCTCCATACGATTGTCTCCGTTAAATATTTTATAGATGCAGACTTTCAATGAATGCACCCCTTGCCGTATCCTACTCCTGTGAGAATATCCGGAGGAGGCTTCTCCTCCGGATTCCCTGCTGTGTATAAATTAATGATCTAGTATTTTCCGAATTCATAATCACTCAGCTTAATTCGATCCGCTAAGCTTATGTCCCTATCGGTTGACGTTTGATTACCTCGTGCTTCATTTCTCTGCTTCAGCATCTTCACCACAGCCGGATTGAGATTTTCCTCCAGCTTAAAGCTTCCCTGTCCGCCTCCTAGCTTTTTCAGCTTGAACCGGGCAACCTGATCCTTCAGCATCTCTGCCTGACCGGACAGCTCCTCACTGGCAGCTGCACTTTCCTCGGAGGTCGCTGAATTCGTCTGTACAACATTGGATACCTGAATAATCCCCTGGTTTACCTGTGCGATGCCTGCCGCCTGTTCTGTGGAAGCATTGGAGATATCTCCAACCAGATTCGCCACCTTAGCAATATCACTCACAATTTTAGCAAGTGCCTCCGCGGTCTGATTGGCAATTTTAGTACCGCCATCCACCTTCTTTATGGAGCTCTCAATCATTCCGGTTGTTTCCTTTGCTGCTTTTGCCGAACGTGCCGCAAGGTTTCTAACCTCCTCGGCTACAACCGCGAAGCCTTTTCCGTGCTGTCCGGCTCGCGCTGCTTCTACCGCTGCATTAAGAGCCAGTATATTGGTCTGGAATGCAATATCATCAATCACCTTGATAATCTTGGAAATATTGCTGGAGGACTCATTGATCTCATCCATGGCCTTCAGCATTTCCTTCATCTGGTCATTCCCGGTATTGGCATTATCCTTAGCAGTCTCCGCAAGAAGATTTGCTTGCTTTGCGTTTTCTGCATTTTGCTTCGTCTGAACGGAGATTTCCTCTAAGGAGGAGGAAAGCTCCTCTACCGAACTAGCCTGTTCCGTAGAGCCCTGTGATAAGGATATGCTGGATTCGGATACCTGCTTCGCTCCGGATGCCACCTGCTCCGCGGCAGCATTGATATTGGACATTACATTATTTAGATTATCACTCATTTTGCGGAAGGAGGAAGCCAAGGCTCCAACCTCATCCTTTGTTGTGATCTCAATCTCGATATTCAAATCACCGTCAGCAATCCGCTCTGCTGATTTGGATAACATCTTTATCGGA
Source organism: Bacillota bacterium (assembly GCA_023428655.1). Lineage (GTDB taxonomy): Bacteria > Bacillota > Clostridia > Lachnospirales > Lachnospiraceae > Mobilitalea. The sequence goes on from JAEYXC010000124.1 coordinate 1,671, forward strand.
TTACCAATAACTCTGCTGATAAGAACCCCCAATAATATTGCGATCATCATACCACCAACAACCACAAGAAGCATGGTGAACGTCGCAGCTCCTGCTGTCGCTGTATTATCCTCCGACTGATGCTTTGCATCCTCCACCTTTAGGTTCACCAGATTATCGATTGCAGCCTGCTCATTATCCGCGGATGCTTTCATATCATTGACCAGCAGGTCATAGGCTTCCTCATCCCTATTAGCCAGTGATAATTCCAGTAAGGTCTCCAGATTGGCAGCATAGGCAGCTCTCGTACCGAGAAAATGATCATAGGCCTCCTGCATTTCATTTGTCTTAATACTTTTAATAAAGGATTCACACAACGAATTTAACTCGGTAATATGATCCTTGATGGAATGATACATCTCATTAATTATCGTGACATCCTCTTCCAAAATCATATCCCTGTTAATTACGCGGATTTCCTGATAGAGCCTCGCCATCTGTGCTGCTTCTGAGATCGGTACTGTCATCTCCTCATATAGTATGGTGTCCTTTTTGTCAATGGTACTAATATTGACTATTCCGATTACTCCTACTAAGCCTGCAAGAAATGCCATTAACACAAAGCTGGAAATGAGCTTCGCTCCAATTTTCATATCATAAAACCACTTCATACGTTAACCTCCCCTTAAATTAATTAAACGAACTCATAAAATTGTCAAATTCATCATCATAAAGAAGCTTGTCACAATTAAGCAGTAGCTTAACCTCACTTCCCACCTTGCCAATCCCGTTAATGTATCGGTTTCCTGACCTGCTCACCTGTGGAGGTGGAACAATCTCCGATTCCGAGATGGTAAGTACCTCGGACACACTATCGACGATTAATCCCATCGAAATATCTCGAATGTCAATTACGATTACACAGGTACGATCGTTATATTCCTTAAATTCCTTACTAAATCGAAGTCGTACATCCATCACAGGAATAATTTTACCTCTGAGATTAATGATCCCTTTAAAATACTCCGGTAATTCCGGTACCTGCACTATCTGTTGTATGCCAATGATTTCGGTTACATATTTGATTTCAATTCCATAAAGCTCGTTGTTCAATGCAAAGGTTAGATATTTGCCTTTCTGAGTATCCTCCTGTTCCAGCTGATCCACTACGGTTATATCCTCCATAATTGAGGCTCCTTTCTTTATCCGATCTCAAAATACTTAATAATTTTCCATGTATTTACATTTAGGTGAGTTGCAACTTACATCACTGGAAAAATTATATAGATATTAGGGTATCTTGTCAATATATATATTTATTTGTCTATTTTTCCAATCATAACCCTTGAATATCCAACGAAAGTCCTACGAAAATAGATCTAAAATTGCATAAATTCAGGTAATTAAAAGAAGGAAATTTATACCTTGGATAGTTAAAAACAAGATGAATTGATAAATCAATTCACTTGTCATGAATAAAAAAGGCTCTTGCAAAACGTAAGTGAAGGAGAGATGAAGGTCTTTCCTTCATTTATTCCATACATTTTGCAAAGCCTTTTATTTAAAAATCGTTCTGAAAAATCACCTAAGCAATTTCATTTTCTACTTCGCCACTCTTAATGGCACGGATCTGTCGTCTGTTTTCTATGGAATGGATCGAAAACATACCAATTATTCCGATAACGGATAAGGCAAAGGTAAGCGGCCAAATATAGTTCAATCCAAGCTCTTCTATGAAGCTGCCCGCTATGGAGGTGCCCAGAGCGGCCCCGATGGACCAGCTTAAGGACCCTATCGCATTAAATCTGGCACGAAAATTACTTGGACTATTATCTGCCAGATATACTCCGAAGTTTGTTACCACTAAAATCTCACCCATGGTCCAGATAATGGTAGACAGAATAAACAAGGGATAGTTGTCTACAATACCTAGCATACCAAAGCCTATTGCATAGAATATACCGGCAATCGTGATATTAATTAATGGGCGAAACCGCTTTGTTAAAAAGGTTATACCCACAGTACAGAATAATACGGTGAAGGCATTGACACTCATAAGAATACCGAATTTACTGGCACCACTTTCTCCGAATACCGCCTCTGCCGTCAAGGGTAAGGAAAAACGATGCTGAGTATAGATAAAGCTATAAATTATGTATATCAGAAGAAAAACGGTGATCTGCGGACGTCTGAGTAAGGCATTCAGTACACTGCCCTTCTCTTCCTTTTCCTGCTCTGTATAGGCAGTTTTCTTTAATTCCTCCGCCTTCACTTCCTTTATATTTCTCCAAATTAAAAGCAATGCAATAAGGGAAGTGATTGCGTCACCGATAAATAACAACGGCAGTAAATTCTTAAACAGGAAACCGGCTACGATTGGCCCAAGGGCAACACCGATATTGATACCAAGATATTGCAGGGAGAAGCCCGACTGTCGTTGCTGCGGTGGTAGTATATCTGTGATAATCGCATTCATAGAAGGTCTCGCAGCTACACGTAAGAAGGTGGAAAGCAATAGGAAGGCAACAATAATCGTCGGATTGGTTAAAAAAGCACAGGGTACCAAGG
>JAEYXC010000142.1 GCA_023428655.1 Bacillota bacterium
TAAAATATGGATTTATTGATGTAGCTTATAAGCTCTACCAAAGAACCAGAACCTTTTGTGCAAGGGACTATATCGCACTGTTAGGAACTTATTCGGACCATATTGCAATTGAGGAATCAAAGAGATCGAAGTTTTTCTCTGAGATAGAAGCAGCGATTCATGAACACGGTAATTCAATCACTCTCTATGACACAATTGATCTACAGCTATCCAGAAAACCCTAATGGTTGACAAGCGAAATGAGCTCAAAGCTTGGAGCTTACATAAAGCTATGCTTTCTATTAAATTAAACTCAATGAAACAGGAGGGGGTACTTTATATGAAGAAATTATTTACCGGTGTTATTATGTTATGTATATTGATATTGTTAATCGGCTGTGACACCAAGGATGATAGTACCATAAAAAATGGAACCTATGTAATGGACCAAGAAGGTGTTGAAAAAGTATTACTTCCACGGATAATGATCTCAGAGAAAGATATTGTATTCATTCATGATTTATTAAGCAGTTATCTACCATATGGAACCTATTCGATTAATGAGGATATCTTAACAATGACGACGGATGACGATCAGTATACCTACATCTTCCAGATAGATGGCGATAGTCTCATATTCCAGAAAAATGAGTCCTCTGCCATAAAAAGGGTCAATGATGCATTTGGGACACTCGTGGCGGATCAATCGAAATTCGTATTAACAGAAGAACAATAGATTGATCATTGATAAATATAGGATAAGGAGCATATTATGAAGCCAATTATTAAATTACAGAGCGTCGTACTCGACTGCCAACAACCGAGGGAGCTTGCTAATTTCTATGTATCATTATTAGGAGGAGAAATTGTCTACGAAATTGAATATTTTGTATCCGTCGCCATTCCGGGTGAGACAGTCAGCATTTCCTGCCAATATGATGAAAATTATACCCCTCCGGCATGGCCGGGCTCCGGTACAGAACAAATGAAAATGGAGCATCTTGATTTCACGGTACAGGATATTGATGCGGCAGTAGAATTCGCCTTATCCATAGGGGCAACTATGCCAAAGCATCAATATTGGCAGCCTGAATGGGGCCCCAAGTGGGTTACTCTTCTTGATCCGGTAGGCCACCCCTTTTGCTTCTGCTCTTATCATAGCTCGTCGTAGCTATTATGCTCCACTTGCAGGCAAAGCTTATATAACGCAGAAATACTCCTTATTTGTGCCCTGTTCAACCTAGATAAATGATTTTCAATGCTTAAGACGATGGACGCGATATGATCGGTATGATCAAAATCAAACTGCTCCATCGTCTTACGTATTTGCTCGACGGCATACTTCTCCCCCTTTGCTCGCATGGCCAGCTTCAGAGCTTGAATCATCAATATTTCATCCATATTCTTCTGTGTGAAGGTTCGATAATTATTATCCGCACATCGGTTTGCGGATATTAACCCTATGTTATCCCAATATCGTATCGTGGAAGGGATAATTCCCGTGGCCTTACTAACCGCATCAATGGTATATTCCTTTTCTGTTTTTGTCCTCGCCTTTTTCTGTAGGAAGCGTTTTCGAATATTTTCGCATACAATTCTATCCATTTGTAGCTTAACCTGTGCATGGTTCGCCATCCAGAGCGCTTCATCGATTCTATTCCCCATTACCGGCTCCAGCATTCGTCCTATCTCTGTCATAGTGAAGCCATGCATCATCTCGCGAATACATACAAAATAAGCAACATGCTCCTGGGTATAGATTCGGTATCCGCTGGAAGAGCGCATAACGGCAGGAATCATACCAAATTCTTCATAATGTCGCAGCATGGTGGTACTTACCCTCAAGCTTCTTGCGATATCGATGGGACGTAGCCTCATATTCTTCCCTCCACTTCTTATAATTAACATTATAATATAGCTCTAAGGTTTTTACAATAAAATCCCCCATTAATAGAAATAAGCTTCGCTATTGCGTTAATGTTATATAATATAATTGAAAAGTATGATAATGCTCTAAAGGTATGGAAGAAAGCACTGCTAATAATAGGGAGGTATATAATGTCAAAGATAGAAATCATAAGGGCAAATGAGGGCAATCTTAAGGATATTTCACTTGAAATACCGAAAAATAAGCTTGTTGTCTTTACGGGGCGATCCGGTTCCGGTAAATCAACACTGCTCATGGATGTCCTCTTCAACGAATGTCAAAGGCAATACTTAGAGGCAATCACCTTGCAAGGCATTCATAAACCAAAGGTGGAACGAATCCGAGGAGCATCGCCTGCTATTGCGATCACTCAAAATAATGCCAACAGCAATCCTCGGTCCACGGTTGGTACTATGACCAATATCTATACGGACCTTCGTATGATCTATGAAAAGCTTGGACTTCGAACCTGTCCTCATTGTAGCAAGATCATCTCGGCTGCAGATTGTAAGGAGAAGACCGAGAAGATCAATAATGATTTTTATGTCTATATGTATTGCTGCGAATGTGGGAAGCGTATGGATAAGTTCACGAGGACACATTTTTCCTTTAATACCAGGGAAGGCGCCTGTTCGACCTGTGAGGGCTTAGGCAGAATTCACTCCGTGGATAGAGAACAGCTTGTGAATGAAGAGCTTACCTTGGAGGATGGCGCTATCCGCTATTGGGAGAAGCAATATGCCAATTATCAGATTTCTATTCTCTATGCTGCCTTCCGTTATTATAATATCCCTATTCCTGCCCATACTCCCGTAAAGCAGTTTAGTGAACTCCAGAAAGCAATTCTTTATGAGGGGATTGAAACTGCTCTGGTAAAGAAGAGCTTCCCGGATGTAAAGCCACCCAAGACTTCATCGTCCGGTAATTTCGAGGGTGTATTACCGATTTTATGGAGGCGTTTTAAGGAAAAGGAGGGTAATTCCAAGCAGTTGGAGGAATACTTTACGATCGTAGAATGCCCTGATTGTAAGGGAGATAGACTTTCAGAGAAAAGTCGCAACATTATCGTGAACAACACCCGCTTACCGGAGCTGTCCCATTTCTCCTTGGAAAGGCTGTCCCGATGGATCAATGAATTATCCGCTGATCTATCCCATAAGCATCATGAGCTGGTGAAAGCATATCTTCTTGATATCAATACAAAGCTCAATCGAGTGATCCGTGTCGGTCTGGGTTATCTTACACTGGATCGTCAGATTATCACCCTATCCGGTGGCGAAATGCAAAGAATCAGGCTTGCAGCGCTTCTGGACTCTGACCTGACCGGAATAATCTATATTCTGGACGAGCCCACGGTCGGACTACACCCAAAGGATACGCTAGGGCTGATTACCATACTTCAGCGGTTACGCGACTTAGGCAATTCTGTACTTGTAATCGAGCATGACGAAGATGTTATGGCGGCAGCAGATTATATTGTGGATATTGGGCCGGGGGCCGGTCAATACGGCGGCGAGGTAATCGCTATGGGGACTTTGGAAGAAATCAAACAGCAGGACTCCTCGGTTACCGGTAACTACCTCCGCCACCCTCACCCGGGAAAAGATAATTTCAGACCTTCCCTTGGTACTATTGGGATCGAAGCGGCAGACAAATTCAACCTAAAGAATGTCAGTGTAACTATTCCCACAGGATGCTTAACCTCTGTAACCGGTCCATCCGGCTCCGGAAAGTCCACCCTCATCTTTGAGGTTCTAGCCGCAAATGAACCGACTGCCAGGAGTAATCGGGTATCCGGATTGGAGCAGTTTGATAAGGTAGTTCGAATTGAGCAATCCCCTATTACGAAAATGAAGCGTTCTAATATAGCAACCTATTCCGAGGTTTATTCCGAAATTCGAACAGTCATTGCCAAAACGGCCGCTGCAAGGCATACCGGACTAACGGCAAAGCATTTTTCCTTTAATACTCCCGGAGGAAGGTGCGAGAATTGTGAGGGGCTAGGTTATGTAGATAGTAACATGCTCTTCTTCTCCAATATTGAGGTGGTTTGTCCTGTCTGCAACGGTCATCAATTCAATGATCAGGTGCTGTCTGTAAAATATAAGGATCATTCGATTAAAGATATTTTAAGCCTTTCCGTGGAGGATGCACTCTGTTTCTTTCAGGATCAGCCAAAAATACACCGTATTCTAAAGCTGCTATGTGAGGTTGGACTAGGATATCTGGAGTTGGGACAGACTCTTACCACCTTATCCGGTGGGGAAGGTCAGAGGCTGAAGCTTGCCAAGGAGCTCATCGGAAACAGCTCATCTAAAAGAAATCTATACCTGATGGATGAGCCTACCACAGGTCTACATCCCAAGGATATCGAGCACTTTCTGGAGCTGCTCAATCAGATGGTGGAAGCCGGCAATACCATCGTGGTCGTAGAACACAATCAGCAGATTATTCGTAACAGTGATTGGATTATTGATCTCGGACCGGAGGGCGGCGATAAGGGAGGTAAGGTTATTTTCACCGGAACTCCACAGGAAATATTGAAGTCTGATCAAAGTATAACAGCCAAATACCTATAAATAATCAGCGGTTCTGATGGTATTATCTTATCAGAACCGCTGTATTTTTTGAGAAACTCTATCATCAGGTGACGAAGACCACCACCGATTGATCTGCTTCCATTGTATAAGACTCTTTTCTACTACCATTAATTTTTCTCTACCACCAAAGGCCTCATCATATCATTATCCTCATGTTCTAGAATGTGGCAATGCCATACATAATCACCACAGTGTTCCTTGAAATGCATCACAATCGAGGTCACTTGACCGGGGTCCGTTCTGACCACATCCTTTGGTCCCGTTTCAAAGGGCAGGGGTGGTGTCAATTCATCCATATGAAATTTATAATTACCCGCCTCATCAAAATCCTCGGCACTAAAGCTCTTTCTCCCCAGTATATCAAAATGAACCAGATGAAGATGAACGGGGTGAGGGAAATTAAAATTATTTACCAGATGCCATATCTCTATGGTATCCAATTTCGGTTTTTCCGTTGCCGGTGCATCCCACATGCGATTATCCAATAAGTGTACGACTCTTCCGTAGTGATCCGTTGTCTCATTCAACTGCAGGGTTCTCTCTCTGACAGCTAACTTCGGGTCAATTCTATGATATGGCATCAGCTCATGAGGAATGTCACTCGTATCCGGACAGCTTAATGCATATCCCACCTTGAATTTCATTATTTGATCCATTCCCGGGCTCGGCGGTCCCTGCACCGTATTCTCAAGAATAATCTCCTGCCCCTTATACTCGGAGAAGTCAATGATTATATCTATTCTTTCCGCCGGCTCCAGAGTAAAGGATTTTAATTGTGTCGTATGGTGCATTAGGCCCAGGTCGGTTCCAATCTGGTGGAATACTCCACCATTACTCAGCTTCAGTTCATAAGCACGAAGATTGGAAGCATTCAGTATGCGGAAACGATATTTACGCGGCTCTACCTCCAGATAGGGCCATAGCTTTCCATTTACCACAATCGTATTTCCAAAGAAAAAGGATGGGGTGGAGGGTACCGGATTATCTACGGGTGGTGTGGCATTATCCGGATAGAACAACGATCCATCCTCTCTGAAGGATTTATCCTGTATCATAATCGGAATCTCAAAGTTGCCACCGGGAAGCCTTAACCTCTCCTCCAGAAAGTCTCGGATTAAATAGAACCCAGCCAGCCCGGCATATACATTCAATCTTGTGATACCGATGGCATGATCGTGATACCACAAGGTTGCTCCTGCTTGATGATTCGTATACTCATATACCTCTTTGTAATATTTGTGTCCTACGTATCGATTATCTCTGCTGAACCATGCTTCCGGATGTCCATCGCTATCCGCTGCCACATTCGCACCATGAAGATGAACCACTGTCCTTACATCCGGTGTATCCATGGTTCCATGGAGGGTATGATCCACCGGCAGGAGATGCTTCTTTGGCAGTTTATTCTCCCACTTCACTTTTACCGTTACATCCTTGGGGACCTCCAAGGTAGGTCCCGGATAGGTTCCATTATATCCCCATACTGTTGTAGAAGGAAAAAATTTATGAAAACGATGCTTTGCCTCCCGCATAACGATATTATAATGCAGCTCACTCCTTTTCATCGAATCATAACGTACAATTGGTTCGGCTATCGCCGGAATTGGTAACGAATCTATGAATTTAGGAATGGAGGTTGGGTCGGAGGGATTAATCGGAATATTATTCTCTTCCTGTATCACAAGCTCATGACGACGCCTTTTAAATAGCTTTTTCTTCATATTATCTCCAAATATCATTATTTTTCTTTATAAAATACTATATGATATGGCTGTCAATAAGGTGAATAAAAACCGGATACTCTGATTTGACGGTAAAATTTGTTAGCGAGAATAGTTCAATTATGATAATATAGATGGGAGGACCTATAGCATATCATAATCGTACCATTATGTAACTTTTTCGGGATCGTTATTTATTTACTCCTCTTTTATCTGACATATAATCAATGAAATATACTCTGGAGGTCAACGAAATGAATTGGATTAACAGCTTTGGACTGGTCATTGTTATCCTTCTGCTTCTGCCCAATGTAATTTTTGCAATGAAGAATAAGGTCACTGAGAACAAGTGCAGGAACAAATTTATGAACTCAATCGAACAAATAGGAAGATATGGCTGCCTCTTTTTTATGGTCGTTCCGATCGGTCTATTTGAATTCGCCTTTCCTTCGAAATACGAATTTATTTTATGGTTATTGACCAATAGCCTGCTACTGCTATTATATTGGTTGTTTTGGTACCGTTATTTCAGATACCCTAAAGTAACCCTACCTATTATCTTAGCCATTATCCCAAGTGCTATTTTTATCATCGATGGCTTACTCCTACGCCATTGGCTATTGATGATTAGTGGTATTCTTTTTAGTATCGGTCATATTTATGTTACATACAATAATAATCGTTCCAGCCTTAAAAAAATGTAAAGGTAGGTGAAATGATGTTAAAATACCCGGATTATAAGAATAGTATCCTAAACCTAATAAATTCTATTGAAAAGGATTTTGGTATTACGAACGATCACCCAACCCTAGCTGCTGCCGATTTTATCCTGGCTAATAAGTATAGAAATGTTGTGCTGATGGTCTTTGATGCCATGGGCAGTCGTAACCTTGAGACTCTGCTTCCCCCAGACAGCTTTCTTCGAAGTCACCTGGTGCAGGAGCTTACCTCCGTATTTCCTCCGACCACCACCGCAGCAACTACAACTCTGGAAAGCGGATTAGCTCCCTCGGAGCATGGATGGCTTGGCTGGAGTCTGTATTTTCCGGAGGTGGCGGATAATGTTAATCTATTTATCAATACGGATTATGAGGACAAACCGGTTGCAGACTATAATGTAGTTAACCAATACCTCCCCTATAAGAACGTAGTAGAGAAAATCAATGAGCTGTCCCAGGCAAGGGCAGAGTCCGTATCTTATTTTGGCTCCTACCATATTGAATGCTACGAAGAGATTCCGGAGGCTGTAGAAGCCTTATGCAAAGAGGAGGGACGCCATTATCTCTATACCTATTGGCATGAACCGGATGCTTCCATGCATGAGAAGGGAATTACCAGTGAGGAGGCAGCTGCCTGGGTACAACGCATCAATAATGACCTGGAGGAGCTAAGTCACAAGCTTGAGGATACGGTTTTATTTGTAACCTCGGATCACGGACATATGAACAGTAAGAATAAATACATCGGCGATTATCCCGATATCATGGATACACTGAAATGGATGCCCTCCATAGAACCCCGCGCTTTAGCCTTTTATGTGAAGGAGGGCCGTGAGGTTGAATTTGAGACTATCTTTTTGAGACATTTCGGTGGGGACTTTATCCTACTGCCAAAGCAAGAGGTTATTGATCAAAGATTATTCGGCAAAGGAAATCCCCATCCCAGGTTCGAAGAGTTCCTAGGCGATTACCTAGCCATCGCAATTGGGGAGGTCTCCCTATTCTACAAGCGGGCCGATGCAGAGAAATTCATTGGTGTTCATGCCGGATTAACCGATTTTGAGATGATGGTACCGATGATTGTAATTAAAGGAGACGCTAACTAGATTCTTGAATAAGAATTTCATAATAGATCAATGATTAGGTATTTTACAAATTGCTAAGGATTAAATATTTTATAAATTGATCTAGGATTAAGTATTTCACAAAATAGGAGCAAGAACAAAATGGAGTATATGATCCATTTTCGTTCTTGCTCCCATTATTATAAAAGCTTAATTAAAGAACATACTATGATATTGCGACCCTCTATAGAAGATCCAATGCCTTCATATCTTCTTCACTAATCTCAAATTCCACCTGAGCATTGGAGACAATACGCTCCTCCTTTGTGGACTTCGGTATAACTACCATATCCTTCTGTAGGCAATAGCGGATACATAGCTGCGCCGGTGTAACCTGATACTTTGTGGCCATCTCTACAATTGCCTCATCGTTGATAATTCTTCCGGTAGCAAGTGGTGAATAAGCCGTAATCAGAATATCTTTCTTCTCACAGTAACTTACAATCTCCTCCTGACGGTCGCCTATATGAAAACGGATTTGATTCACCATGGGAACGTGCTTACATACTGCCAGGATTGGTTCTATATGCTTCGGTTCAAAATTAGAGATACCGATGGCCTTCACCTTACCGCTGTCATAAATCTCTTCAAAAGCCTTCCAGCTGGCAAGATTTCCTTCCGTACAATCCATGCCGATCTTATCCCATGGCCAGGGTGCATGAATCAGATATAAATCAATATAATCAAGGGCAAGCAAGGTTAAGGATTTCTGAAAGCATTCCTTTGCAATCTCGTAGCCCTTAAACTGAGCGGGGAGCTTCGTCGTTACGAATATCTCCTCCCTCGGTACTCCGGAATCCTTGATGGCTCTGCCCACGCTTCCTTCATTTCCATATGCCATTGCTGTATCGATATGTCGATAGCCATGCTTGAGTGCCCATAGCACTGAATTATATGCTTCTTCTCCTTCTGGTATCTGCCAGGTTCCAAGTCCCAGCTTGGGTATTTTTATTCCATTTTGTAATGTAAAGGTATCCTGCAATATCATTGTTTCATCCTCCTTTATATAATTAGCGTTTCTGTTAATCGTTGACATATTTTATTATAAATGCTAAAGTTAACTTTAAGTCAAGGGAAATCAAAATATTCCCTGTAAAAAGTAAAGATAAATTCAAAGGAGGAACATAACATGAGCTATTCCATTCAGCAGGCCGCTCAGAAGCTGGGTTTAACCCCTTCTACTCTACGTTATTATGATAAGGAGGGGCTGCTTCCAAACTTAAAGCGAACAGATAGCGGCATCCGCATCTTCAGTGATACGGATCTTGATTGGCTTGGACTGATCTGTTGTCTGAAGAACAGTGGTATGCCAATCCTTGAAATTAAACAATTTATGAATCTCTGCTTACTCGGTGAGGATACCTGCGAGGAGCGAAGAGAGGTATTGGAGAAGCATAGAGCAGAGATTTTAAACCAAATGGAGGTTCTTAAGAACAGCCTTAATATCGTAAATTATAAAATCAATCATTATAAGGAAATCGGAATATTTCATATCGATCAAGAGAATGGAGGGGAAGCCTGTGACAAATCAGCTTCATAAATTATCCGAACGAATCTATTATTTACCTTTTATGGAAGAGATCGATCGCCCAAATCTAGGCTATATTTGCGGGAATAACTATTCCCTTATGGTGGATGCCGGCAACTCCCGTAAGCATACCGAATACTTTCTAGCACAGCTTGCAGAGCTTAATCTTCCCTATCCGGATTTTATTGCCATAACCCATTGGCATTGGGATCACACCTTTGGACTACATGCACTAAAAGCAAAGTCGATTACCGGTAAGCTGACTCATGAACAGCTTACTAAGGTAGCTGCCTGGCGCTGGGATGATGCATCCATGGGTGCCCGTCTGATAACCGGGGAAGAAATTGAATTCTGTGACAAGCATATCCGAATAGAATACCCCAATCCGGAGGATATCATAGTGAAGACGGCAGATCTTGTATTTGAGCAAAGTCTTAGGATTGACCTTGGTGGTGTTACCTGTGAATTACTCCCCATCATCAATCCCCATTCCGAAGACTCCGTTGCGATATATATTCCGGAGGAACGAATCATCTTCCTGGGAGATGCATCCGGTGGTGATTATTATCACAATCAGGGTCGTTATGATAAAAAAAGGTTGATTCGCTTTATGGAATTCATCAAGGAGAAGGATTTTGATCTGTGTGTCGAGGGTCATGATCATGCCATCTCCAAGGAACAGCTACTGATCTATATGCAGGAGGAATTAGATAAGCTGTAGAGACTCTTCATCCGTATATACATACTGTTATATCATTTCGTACTCTACTACCGCTAACATTTACCTGGCTGGTAGTTTAGCCCTATTGTGTGATTCTTATGGTTTTTCAAGGAAGCTTAAGAAAAAATTAACTTGAAGAATAATCGACACAGGAATACAATAAAAAAGTAATTGGGAGCAAATGGAGTGTTCTTTCCCTCCATGTAAATGAATAAAAGATACATAGCATGTAATAGGAGGTGTTTTATGCAATTCAAGTTTAAAAAAATTATCGGTGTACTGTTCTTTCTGATGGTGTGCTTCCTTTTGGCAAAGCCTGTTGAAGCAGCCCCGGGTGATTTTCTGATCAAGGATGGTGTGCTTCTGGCCTATACGGGTACATCCAAGACCGTTCAAGTACCGAGCAGTATTACCACCATTGGCAAGCGTGCCTTCTACGAGAACTCTACCATAACCACAATCGTATTACCATCCGGTGTAAAGGTAATTGAGGATGAGGCCTTTGCTAATTGCTATTCCTTACAAAAGATCAATCTTCCGAACGGAATCAAACGTATTCCATTTAAAGCTTTTAACAATTGCTATAAGCTGAAAAGCATTTCCCTTTCCGATCAGTTAACCTATATCGGTGAGAGTGCTTTTTCCGGCTGCAGCTCCTTAACAAAGCTATCATTACCAAAGTCATTAAAATTCATCAGTATCGAGGCCTTTCGTTGGTGCTCCAAGCTCAAGACTGTCAGCATTCCCGAAGACAGTGCCTTATACTACATTGCACGAAGAGCCTTCGAAGGCTGCGAACAATTGACCTCCATCCGTCTTCCCGATGGTCTGACTACCCTAGGGAAACAAGCCTTTCGCTTTTGTTACAAGCTTAGTAAGGTTAACATTCCGGACAGCTTAACAAAGCTTCAGAGAGAGACCTTCCAGTACTGCAAAAGCTTGACCTCTCTCTCCATACCGGACTCCGTTACCGAGATAGAACCCTATGCTTTTTCTGAGTGCTCTAAGCTTACAAGCATCAAGCTTCCAAGCAAGCTTACCATAATCTCCGAGGGCCTGTTATCCGGATGCTCTAAGCTAAAGAATATTCAGCTTCCGGCTTCTGTCACCAGGATTGATGCTTCCGCCTTCGCCTCCTGCTCTGCTGTTACAAGTATTAAGCTTCCTGACAGCTTACAGAAGATTGAAGATAGTACCTTTGCTAATTGCAAGAAATTAAAATCAATTACCATTCCTGCTTCTGTCACAAGCATTGGCAATAATGCCTTTGCAAACTGTAGTGCCCTAAGTGATATTTCTCTTCCCGAGAAGCTTCAATATCTTGGCGAAAGTGCATTCCAGAGCTGTAGTAGTCTGACCTCGGTAACTTTACCAAAAGCAATTACGGCAATTGAACGATATACCTTTATGGGTTGTTCTAAGCTGCTCTATGTCACCTTATCGGATGCAACCACTAAGATCGGCAATGGGGCCTTTGAAGCCTGTCGAAGTCTTATAAGCATCCGTTTCCCTGATACAGTGAGCTATATTGGAAGCTATGCCTTCCAGCAGTGCCACCAATTATCCGAGATTACACTGCCTAATTCCATCAATATCCTTGGCGCAGGTGCCTTTTCACAATGTGTTAATCTAAAAAAAGTTACTCTGCCGGATAATTTAACTTATATAGCAAGTTACCTATTCAGTGGGTGCACCTCCTTAGCAGAATTTTCTATTCCGGCTTCCGTAGAGACCATTGAAGATAATGCCTTCAGTGAATGCCGCAGCCTAACGTTGATGACTGTTCCGGAAGGTGTTACCACGCTCGGTGACAATGTATTTAGAGGCTGTGCTTCCTTGGTTGATATCTCTCTACCGGATACGTTAGAAGCACTTGGCAGCAATGTATTTACCGGAACCGTATGGGTCCGAAACAATGAAAAAAATAATATGGTTATTACCAATAATGGATTTTTGGTAAAATACACCGGTAATGCCAGCGAGCTCATCCTTCCGAAGGAGGTTGTATACATTGCTCCCTATGTATTTCGAAGTAACAGTTCGTTAACGAAGGTGACTCTTCCGGATAATATCACTACCATCGCACGCCATGCCTTTAATGATTGCAGTAAGCTTTCAGAGGTTATTCTTCCCAAGAGACTAAAGACAATTGAGGCATCCGCTTTCGCTAATTGCTACAAGCTCACTGAGATTAATTTGCCTGCTTCGCTTACAACCATCGGAAAGAGTGCCTTTGCAGGCAGCGGTTTAAGATCATTGATTCTGCCCGCTTCCATCACTAATGTTGATTCCTATGCCTTCAGCAGCTGTCAAAACCTTGAAGAGGTATGGTTATCGGTCGGAATGACCGAGGTAAAGAGCTACGCCTTTGGTTGGAATCCAATGTTACTGAAGATCCATGTTCCCGATACCATCACAAAGCTGGATAAGAATGCGTTCTATAGCTGGGAGACCAAGGGAAAGCAGACAATCTATTGCAGTCCAAACAGTGCTGCATACGATTATGCCGAGGCAAATGGATTCATAATTGAATTGGAATAAGCCTCCGAAGGTAGTGAAGGACTATTATACGTATAGAACCAATCCGCTTCGCAGACATTTTATGAAGCAAGTATTAAGGTAAGGGGCTGTTGCATAAGGCATGGTAAAATGAAGGAACGAACTACATGCATCCCTCACACACAGGTTGACGGACATCTTATTGTTTTGTATGCCATTATCAAACATAAATGTTTGCTATTGTCATACAAATTCAACAATCTGTCCGTCAAAC
>JAEYXC010000156.1 GCA_023428655.1 Bacillota bacterium
GGATCGTTCCGCCTCTTATGCGGCACGTTATGTTGCAAAGAATCTGGTAGCTGCAGGACTTGCTGATCGTTGTGAAATTCAATTATCCTATGCAATCGGTGTAGCTGAGCCCACCTCGATCATGCTGGATACCTTTGATACCGGTAAGCTGACAGAGGATCAGCTAGTTGCCATTGTTCGTAAGCATTTTGATCTTCGTCCTGCCGGAATTATTAAGATGCTTGATCTGCGTAAGCCGATCTATAAGCAGACAGCAGCCTATGGACATTTCGGAAGATTGGATTTGGATCTCCCTTGGGAGAGATGTGATAAGGTGGATGAGCTTAAGCAGTATCTTGCATAATAATTAAATATTCATCCTTGAAAGTGTCATGGCTTCGTGCAATGTTTCGATAAGTCGGAATAATGCCCAACCATGGCACTTTATTTTTATGGATATCCTACCCTGTGATTTCATGGAAACTTTAGAAAGGTTAGAGTTATTTTCTGTGCAATCCAAGGTGTTACATGGTATACTAAAAATAGATTGAGTATACTATAATAAAAATTATCATGGAAGGATTAGGTGAGCTGGGTTGAGACTGAAGGATAGATTATTAACAGCATTTTTTATCATGATTGCCATGCCGATTATGCTGCTTTCTTTGGCTGCCGGTACCATTATCAGCTTGCAGACGAACTCCATCCAGGAATCCTATGATGTGGAAGCAGACACCGCTCAGATTATTACTAATCCGGTGCAGATTCTTAATCGATTGACCAGAGGGATATATAATGAGATTAAGCTGGCTGCGTTGAAGGAGCCGGAGCTTTTGGAGGACGAGGAATTTATCAATCATTTGAATGCGGAGCTGGGGGATAAGTACTCCTTTATTGCGGTACGAAAAGGGGACAGGTATATATTTGCAGGAAATGAAATGATGCTGAGTAATATTCAAGGCAATCTTCCGAAATTCGGAGAATACAGTACGGATGTTGATGGAGGTATGTATGTGGGGGGAAGGCAACCCTTTCTCTTGAAATCACAGGATTTTTATTTTACCGATGGGTCGGAAGGAACCATATTCGTCATTACAGAATTAAATACATTGGTACCCCAGATTAAGGCACTGGTTTCCCAAACCATGGTTTCTTTTCTATTGATACTAATTTTTACTGCTCTGATTTTGATGCTTTGGATATATCGAGGGATTTTGAGACCGCTAAATATACTGCGAATTGGCATGAGTCAGATTAAGGACGGGGATCTTGAATATTCGGTGCAATCCGATACGGAGGATGAGATTGGTCAACTGTGTGAGGATTTTGAGGAGATGCGAATCCGACTGAAGGAGCTGATTGATAATCGAATCAAATATGAGGAGGATATTAAGGAGCTAATCAGTAACATATCCCATGATTTGAAGACACCGTTAACTGCGATCCAAGGCTACGCCGAGGGATTGATTGATGGGGTGGCAGGATCGCCGGAGAAGCAGGAGAAATATATCCAGACAATACTAAGTAAGGCAAACGATATGGCTATTTTGGTGGATGAACTGGCCTTTTATACCAAAATTGATTGTAATTCCATTCCATATACCTTTAAGGAAATCAGTATCCGCGATTATTTTGATGATTGTATCGAAGAAATTGGTCTGGATCTTGAGGTAAAGAACATTGAGATACAATATTATAATGAATTAGACCATAATGTAAAAATCATTGCTGACGCGGAACAGCTAAAGCGAGTCATTAATAACATCGTTGGTAATGCAGTGAAGTATATGGATAAGCCGAAGGGGATCCTGCAATTTCGGGTGCATGACATTGGTGCATATATTCAGATCGAGATTGAGGATAACGGCGTCGGAATACCGGCACCGGATATTCCGTATATTTTCGATCGTTTCTACCGTGCAGATGCCTCGAGAAACTCCAAAAAAGGAGGCACCGGTCTAGGACTTGCGATCTCGAAGAAGATCATTGAGGATCATTCGGGAAAGATCTGGGCTGATAGTGAGATGGGTATAGGAACGACGATTCTATTCACTCTGCGTAAATTTGAAGGAAACATAAAATAAGACACGGAATGTTCATTTTAATGAATTCGTGCTATACTTTTAGTAGAGGTACCTTGAGGAAAGGAGTTTAACAATGAGTAAACTTTTGATTGTGGAAGATGAATTAGCAATTGCGGAGCTGCAAAAAGACTATCTGGAATTAAGCGGTTTTGAAGTTGAAGTTGAGACCGATGGGGAAGTCGGGGTAAGAAGAGCGTTGACCACGGAATATGACCTGGTGATTCTTGACCTCATGCTTCCCGGGATGGACGGCTTTGAAATCTGTAAAAGGATACGGGAGGTTAAGAATATTCCTATCATTATGGTATCTGCAAAGAAGGATGATATCGATAAAATTCGTGGCCTTGGATTAGGAGCGGATGATTATATGACAAAGCCCTTTAGTCCCAGTGAGCTAGTGGCCAGAGTAAAGGCTCATCTGGCTAGGTATGAGCGATTAATCGGCTCCGGTGTTAAGGAAAATGAAATAATTGAGATTCGTGGACTGAAGATAGATAAAACGGCTCGTCGAGTTTTTCTAAACGGAGAGGAGAAGATATTTACCACCAAGGAGTTTGACCTTCTTACCTTCCTGGCACAGAATCCGAACCGGGTATTTACCAAGGATGAGCTATTTCGTGAGATCTGGGATATGGAGTCCGTGGGGGATATTGCTACCGTCACTGTTCATATAAAGAAGATACGCGAGAAGATTGAATATAATACCTCGAAACCGCAGTATATTGAAACAATCTGGGGTGTGGGTTATCGATTTAAGGTGTAATAGAAAATCAAAAAGCCCGTTTTTCTTTGAAAATATAAGTTTTAGTTGGTAATACGAATTATAATATTACCTTAAATATTACCAAACCTTATAAAATACAAAGAGAAAGGAGTTTTTAATTAGAACAATTACGCATACAGACAGACCATTTTAAGAAGTTCTTTACTGGCGAGCGTACTACTTATGTTATTGAATATGAATAAGCAGAAAGCAGGGCTTTAAATTGCCCTGCTTATCGTATTTTATTGAGTTAAAAGTTTTAGTATATCTTGTGCAACTGTCTTTTTGCTTCCAACAAAAGAAAATGGAATGGATGCTTCTACAAAGACAATGCCATAATCATTATTGATATGGTCAGTTATAAATATTATATTTATATCATTGGTTTCATATAGGTTTCTAATTATTTTAATTTGAAAATGGTGCTTATCCATAAATTAAAAATGTATCTTATCATATCCTGAAGAATTACCACTTGAAAGGCTTGACGAATATAACGATATAATCATCAAATATATGAATGCAAGATTTAATGGTAATGTAATAATGACGGTGGAATATAAAAAACGAATGGAGCAGGAAAAAGAAGAACTTAACAAGCGACTTGACGATTTGGCAAAGGAATATAACGACTTGGCGGATAAATATAATAAAGTCATTGATGATAAGCAGGCTCTTGAAAATAAGAACAGAGAAAAGGCTTTTGAGTTGATAAATCAGCAGGAAAGAATAAGATAAACAGATTGTAAAAATGGAAATGTTTAGTATAATGGAAACATACAAATCAGAATTTGATGGGATGTCATTATGAGAAAAGAAAAAAAGGAATTAACTTTAGAACAAAAAAAGTTGGATACAGATTTATGGATAATTGCCATTGTTACAGGTGTGGTGTTCATGTGTTATGCGATGTTTAGTAAAGAATTATCTATGTTTATAAAGAATGATGATATCCATGTTTTGTTGCGTTTGCTTGTTGTGTCTAGCTTTCAATACGGACTTGCTGGATTGGGAATAACGATTGTATGTAAATTTAGAAAAATAAGATTTGGAAGCTTCGGATTAGTAAAAACTAATCTTTTAAAAGCGATTGTTGGAACGGTATTTTGTTTTGCCCCTTACATTTTATTTAGATTGCTTTCGGGACAGTTTGTCGGCTATCAACCATTCAGTGTGTTGATGACGGAAGATGTATTGCAAAGTGCGTTTCCTATATTATTGATTGGAATGATTATCATTGCTATTGCGTGGGGATTTTTTGAAGGGTTCAATTATGCGGTAATTGCAGACATTATTAATAAGCGGTATCCTTCAAAGAGATGGTGGATTGATATTGGTGCAATAGTATGTGCTATTATATGTGTTGTGTTTCATCCGTTTAGTACATCTTTTTTGGGGTTGATGGAAATTTTGGTTAATGTTATTGCAATTTATGGAATGTTATTAGTAAAAAAGAAGACAGGTAATGCATGGGGATGTGTTTTTGCATTTTGCTTAATTTGGAATGCAATGTAATTCTGAGAATATAAAATATCTCGAAGTATTTCGAAAAAAATAGTATTAGAAAAGCCGTTGGCTATGTGGTATGATAGTGGGGAGTTGGAAATATTACCACTTTTAATGTGGTTCAAATAATACCACAAATATTACCATAAAAAATTCTATTAGTTTCGTTTTTGAGTGGAAAATAAAACATGGTATAACCAAAAAACTTGAAAACCGCTTTAAAATGGCACTTTTTAAATATAGAAAGGCTATACAGAAAGATTTTCAAGGGTCGGGGGTACTATATCGATTTAAAGTATAATGAACATGGAGGGGGACATGGGAGTGATTTATTATCAGAGAGCACTGGAGCTCAAGGCGTTATCCGATCCGAACCGACTTGTTATCCTGGAACAGCTGAAAGGTGGAGAGAGATGTGCCTGCAATCTGCTGGAGCTGCTTAAGATTACTCAACCGACCTTATCGCATCATATGAGGATACTGTGTGAGGCCGGTTTGGTAAGCTGCCGAAGGGATGGAAAATGGATGCATTACCGACTCAATTGCGATAAATTCAAAGAGTTGTCGCAGCTATTGGCTGGCTTTACACAGGTATGCTCAGAAACGCATCAGGACCGTTGCTAAAGCATTTGCTTTGGTGATAAGCGGTGATATACATGGAATGCGTTGGAGATGCAATAGCAGACCTACAGACTGCTTATTCTTGACAATTAATTAACGAAGTGCTACGATTGTTTTAGCCAATCCAAAAGACTTCTGATGGAGAGGGATAGGATAATATGCTTCATTCGTTCTGATAGCAGGTGCAACCGGGCAGGAAGGCGATATATATGGTATATTCATATTCCCTATGTCATAATGGCATAGGTTTTTTTTACGGAGGTGAGCAGATGGAAACCAGAATTGCATTAATCGGGATAATTGTAGAGGATATGGACGCAGTGGAACGTTTGAATGGTTTGCTGCATGAATTCGGTCAATACATTATCGGGAGGATGGGTATCCCTTACCGGGAAAAGAACATTAATATCATCAGCGTTGTCATAAATGCAGAGGCAGACATCATTAGTACCTTGGCAGGAAAGCTGGGTATGATTAAAGGCGTCAATGTTAAGACGGTATACTCTAAGAAGTAGTTAGAGGTATGGATCAGTGAATAATGAGGTTGAAATCATAACGAATCAGGATTAAGGATTACGGAGGGAATGAATATGAAGAGATTGTACCTATTTATATTATTAATGGGGGTATTGACATTGACAGCCTGTGCTTCAAAGAAGGTAGAGCCTGCCAAGGAGGATGCACTACCAAAGGCTACAGCAACGGTTGCTCCGACTGAGGCTTTACCGGAGGAGACACCGGCTCCTACCGATGAGCCAATTACAAAAACGGATATCCGGATTGCAGCGCTCAAAGGACCTACAGCTATAGGAATGGTTAAGCTCATGGAGGATGCTGCTACGGGGACGGCTGCAAACAATTATAACTTCACGATTGCAGGTGCAGCGGATGAGATTAGCGTAGGCTTGGTAAAGGGTGACTTTGATATTGCAGCACTTCCCTGTAATCTTGCGTCAGTCTTGTATAACAAGACTCAGGGAGGGATAAAGCTGGCCGGAATTAATACGTTAGGAGTGCTTTATATTGTTGAGACAGGGGAAAGTATTACGTCAGTGGAGGATCTGAAGGGAAAGACAATCTATTCTACGGGGATGGGAACAACTCCGCAGTTCACCTTAAATTATCTGCTGACTTCTCATGGGATTGATCCAATGAAGGATGTCACAATCGAATATAAGACAGAGGCTACGGAAGTGGCAGCCATGTTGAGTGACTCGGAGGATGCCATTGCTATGCTGCCCCAGCCCTATGTGACCACGGTTATGATGAATAATGATAAGGTAAAGATTGCACTGGATGTAGCGAAAGAATGGGAACAGATCAGTAAGGATGGCAGTGGTGTGGTAACCGGTGTTGTAGTGGTCCGCAGTGAATTCTTGGAACAAAACAAAGAAGCCTTTGATGTATTCATGACGGAGTATACTGCTTCTGCGGCTTATGTAAATGAAAATATCGAGGAAGCCTCTTCCCTTACTGAAAAATATGATATATTCAAAGCCGCTGTGATGAAGAAGGCACTGCCCTATTGCAACATAACAATGCTGCGTGGCGATGATATGAAGGAAAAGGTGAATGGTTATCTGACGGTACTTTATAACCAAAATCCTCAAGCGGTGGGAGGAGCCCTACCGAAGGATGATTTCTATTATATGCAATGATCGAACACTACTCGGATTGGACTTTGGGACTCAAATAGCATGAGGGAGACTGATCCGGCAGCTCTTGTCTATGACAGAGAAAAAGCGCACGCAGGAGGGCATCGGAATGAAAGAAAAGGGCAAGGATGACGGTTTCCTTGGAAAATACGGACTGAAATTATTGGCAGTTTTATTCTGGTTACTGGTCTGGCAACTGTTGAGCATTCGTATCGGGCAGGAGTTGCTACTGGCATCACCCATAACTGTTCTTAAGACATTATTTGAGATGGTACGTAGTCTGGACTTCTGGCAGACGATACTTTTCTCTTCCCTTCGTATTATCCTGGGTTTTGTCCTGGCTCTGTTAACCGGTACATTATTGGCCGTTTTAGCCTATCGTTTTCCTTTGATTGAGGAGCTGATTTCTCCTCTGATGAGGATAATTAAGGCGATGCCCGTAGCCTCCTTTATTATTCTCGCACTGGTATGGATTAAGACGAAGAACCTCTCGGTATTGATCTCCTTTATGATGGTGTTGCCGATGATTTATGCGGGTGTAGCACAGGGTCTGAAGGCTGCGGATGAGAAGCTCTTGCAGATGGCGCAGGTGTTTGATCTTGGTTTATGGAAGAAAATCCTTGCAATTTATGCCCCTTCGGTGAAGCCATTCTTTCAGACGGCAGTAACCGTTGGACTTGGCTTTTGCTGGAAGGCAGGAATTGCAGCGGAGGTAATCGGAATCCCAAGTGGCTCCATCGGGGCGAAGCTCTATGAAGCAAAGCTATACTTCATGACGAAGGAGCTATTGGCATGGACTGTTGTAATTATATTGATCAGTATACTTTTTGAGAAGGCTGTCGTATTGTTACTTCGCTCGGAAAGGAGAATCTGATGGCAATCGAACTGCTTCATATTACAAAAGGCTTTCATAATAGGATTATTCTTGACAATCTAAATCTTTCCTTCACGGAGGGGTGTATCAGCTGTCTGATGGGGCCATCGGGCAGCGGAAAGACAACGCTTCTCAATCTGCTGATGGGACTGATGAAGCCGGATGCCGGAGAAATTCGTGGCTTAAAGAGTAAGCGGATTGCTGCAGTATTTCAGGAGGATCGTCTCATTGAGCATTACGATGCCGTGAAAAACATTAAGCTGGTCTGTGATAAAGGGATATCCGAGGAGAGGATATTGCTGGAGTTAAAGCAGGTGGGAATGGAAGAGGATTCAAAGAAAGTGGTACAAAACTATAGCGGAGGAATGCGAAGAAGGGTTGCGATCGTACGGGCAATCCTGGCAGAAAGTGATATTCTCATATTGGATGAACCCTTTAAGGGCTTGGATGAGACTCTAAAATATAGAGTCATGGATTATGTGAAGGAAGAATCAAAGGGGAAGACAGTAATCCTCGTAACCCATGACATAACAGAAGCAAATTATTTAAATGCGCGGGTGATTTCTCTGTAGGATACCATACCTTAATTTGTTAGCATTGAACCGAGCAGATATATTTGCTGCTTGATTTGTTGGATTATGTTTCTAAAGGTTGTTTTTTTCTCTGTTTTCGGCTATAATACGTAATAATCTAAATGCTATTCAAAAGGCGTTGCTTAGGAAAAGAAAGAGGTATAATTTATGCATATTACGATGACAGGTAATTTGGGAAGTGGCAAATCCACTATCTGCAAGCTGTTAAATGAGAAATATCAATTTGAGATATATTCCACCGGTAAGGTTCAAAGGGAGCTCGCAAGGCAGATGAATATGACAACCCTTGAGCTGAACCAACTGATGTGCTCGGATAAAAAATACGATAAGATGATTGATGATGAGACGGCAAGAATATCCAGAGAGAACAGGGATAAAAATATTATTTTTGATTCAAGACTGGCATGGCATTTTGTGGAGCATTCCTTTAAAGTATTTGTCTC